>NZ_VIKZ01000004.1:0-130597 GCF_009711985.1 Dolichospermum sp. UHCC 0260
AATGTTGATGATTTGCAGTCCTGAATTACCATCAGTCACATAAGCGTAATTGCCGACTATTTGCACATCCCAGGCATTGCCAGAAGTATCATAATTACCCACAAGGGTGGGTGCTGATGGGTTGCTGATGTTGATGATTTGCAGTCCTGAATACTCATCAGCCACATAAGCGTAGTTGCCGACTATTTGTATACTACGACCATTAGAAATATCGTAATTCCCCTTAAATACAGGGTTGTTGGGGTTACTAATATCAATTATCTCCAGTGTATCCCCCACAGCGTAGGCGTAGTTACCTACGACTGTTACAGCATACGCACGGCTTAAACGATCCCACACTCCCACTAATGTGGGTGCAAATACTCCCTGATAGGTTTTGAGGGTATCTGCATGAAAAACAAGAGAAGTCCCATGATTTTCAGGAATATTAACCTCTAATTCCCAATTTCCCCCTAATGCTGCATTTCCCGTTTTTGTGGTAGAGGCGCTAATGGTTGCGTTAGTAATCTCATGGAACTTTCTAATAAACTCTTCTCCAGCATCCCCCGCAGCGACGTTACAGCCATATAGTAAAATATTCTGACGTTGCCACTGTTGTAACTGTTGGGTGTAATTGTGAATATTGGTTAAGTTTAATTGACTATTGCCTAAATACAAGCATCCCGGTGAACCGTGGGAAAGGATATGAATGGTGGTGATGTGGGGATGTTGTTGTAAAATTTGGCTAATTTGCTCAATCCCGTCTTGATTTGGGGAAATAATAACTGATTTTACGCCCTCGATAATTCCTGCTTGGAGGGTCTGATAGTCGGAAAGGGAGGCATCAATAAAAACAATTGTTGTCGCGGTTTGACGGAGAAAAGAGTTGCTAAACATATTTTTTTCCTTTTCACTTGGTAAATAAGCTTTCACACCCGCCCCGGAACTGAAGTTCCGGTCTAATAGCTAAAGTGCGTTGAAACGCACTGTAATAACATCGAAATCAAAAATTATCCTATTTCCCGAATAAATACCGCCAAAATAGTCGGTTTTAACCGACTTGAGCTATTAGACAGGGAATTAATTCCCTGGCTCAAGTCTCTGATGACATCGAAATCAAAAATTATCCTATTTCTCGAATAAATACCGCCAAAATAGTCGGTTTCAACCGACTTGAGCTATTAGACAGGGAATTAATTCCCTGGCTTGAAGGTACTTGACACTGTTGAGCAGTGCTAAACCTCTACAAATTCTTATCCAAACAGGTTAAATATGTATATGATGGTAAGATGTGTTATTTATAAACACAACCGTGATCTTTCAGTTATAAATAATCTTTTCGTAACACATATTTGGACTGACGTATGTGACATATTCTAAATTCACAAAAAAACAACGAACTCTTGGCTTTGTAAAAAAGAAAAAAGATCCCCGACTTCTTTAAGAAGTCGGGGATCTAAATTTGTCTAAATTTGTGAGTTAAGATTTAGAAGTGTGCTTACCGACAACTTGGGATTTGAGGGTGGTAATTTCCCCAGATAACTCTTGTCTGCTGGAGGCTTTGAGTAAATAGCGATAGACAAACCACACAGAATAACCAATACCAATTAATTCAAAGGTAGGTGCTACTAAAGGAACATCATTAAGAGCATCTAATACAGCCAATAGTACCTTAACTGTGACTACTGCTGTCACTACTAAACCAATACTGACAATAGGTTGCTGATATTGACCAAAGAATTTACCTACATAGTCTGGTAATGTCCCCAGAAAACCGGAAATCTGTTGTCCGTATTTCAGCCACTCTTCTTGAGGCTGCATAGGAGGCTGAAGTTTGGTCAAATTCCCGGTTTGGGTGTTAATTTCGGGTATGGTTGTTTCTTTAGACTGGGTTTCTTTAAATTCTGGTTCTTGCATTTTCGTTTCCATGATTTTGAAATTTGAGTTTCTTACCTAATAGTTTGTCAAGATAAAAATGATGGACTGTAGTGTGAGCGTCTCGCTCACGCGGGCAAGATGCCCGCACTACCAAAAACCCGTCAAAATAAATTTAACAGACTACTAGATATTTACAACCAAAAGGCTGTTAATCGGTACTTTCTCTCATTAATCAGGGTGAGAGATTAGGGATTATGGTTTATCTTACATCTACAGTTCTTCACAGTATGACAAAACTTTACACAAAGTCTAGTAACATTAAGTTGCTAGTTAGGAAGCAAGAATAAAACTAAATAGCTTAACATTATATCAAATTTTCTCAAACTTTAGCAATTTAAGTAAATTTTTATTGTTTTTGCCCCATTATGCTGCTTTCGTTTTATTCTTTGTACTGAGTTTTACCCTTACCGATTAACCCGATAACAAATTGTCCTTTTCATCATTTTTATAGTTTATGACCACAAATATTGATTTCCTGAGTCATCTTAACCCTAGTCAACGTCAAGCCGTAGAACACCACTGCGGACCATTGTTGGTGGTTGCTGGCGCTGGTTCAGGGAAAACCCGGGCGCTTACTTACCGCATTGCTAATTTGATTCTCAAACATGGTGTTAATCCCGAAAATATCCTCGCGGTGACGTTTACTAACAAAGCCGCTAGGGAAATGAAGGACAGAATTCAAAGGATATTTGCTGAACAATTAGCCATATCGCAACATGGTAAAAAGTTTGATTTGCTGACAGAATATCAACAAAGCTTACTAAAATCAGAGGTTTACCGCACTAAAATCAAAGATATGTGGTGTGGAACTTTTCACAGTTTATTTTCACGGATTCTGCGATTTGATATCGAAAAATATCAAGATGAAAAAGGCAGAAAATGGGATAAAAACTTTTCTATCTTTGATGAATCCGATGTGCAAAGTGTAATTAAAGAAATAGTTACTAAAGATTTAAATTTAGATAGTAAGAAATTTGAACCCAAGTCTGTACGCTACGCTATTAGTAATGCTAAAAATCAAGGATTTTCTCCCCAACAATTTGAAAGTGAACAGCCCAATTATCGCGGTAGAGTCATAGCTGATGTCTATAATCGCTATCAGGATAAACTTTCCCAAAATAACGCTTTAGATTTTGATGATTTAATTTTAATTCCTACCCGATTATTTCAACAAAATGAAAAAGTTCTAAGTTATTGGTATCGGAAATTTTGTCATATTCTAGTTGATGAATATCAAGATACCAACAGGACTCAATATGATTTAATTCAGCTTTTGGTCACAAATGGAGAAAGCCGTAAAAGTGAATGGAAATGGCAAAATCGGTCTGTGTTTGTGGTTGGTGATGCTGACCAGTCAATTTACAGTTTTAGAATGGCAGATTTTACGATTTTGCTAGAATTTCAGGAGAATTTTGGCGATGGTTTGGCAGATGATGATACTCGTTCTATGGTGAAATTAGAAGAGAATTATCGTTCTTGTGAAAATATTCTCCAAGCTGCGAATGAATTAATTGAAAATAACACTCAACGCATTGATAAAATTCTCAAAGCCACAAGAGAACCAGGGGAAGCAATTTATTGTCATAAAGCTGATGAAGAAATGGCAGAAGCGGCTTTTGTGATTAACCAAATTAGAAATTTAGAAAATCAACACCCGGAATTAAATTGGGGTAACTTTGCAATTTTATATCGAACTAATGCCCAATCTCGACCTTTTGAAGAATTATTAGTAAAATATCAAATTCCTTATACAGTTGTGGGAGGAATGAAATTTTATGATCGTAAAGAAATTAAAGATGCTGTGGCATATTTAAGGGCAATTAATAACCCTGCTGATACTGTAAGTTTATTACGGGTGATTAACACACCGCGCAGGGGCATTGGTAAGGCTACTGTGGATGCTTTGGTGAATGCTTCCCAGCAATTAGGAACAACTTTATGGGAAATATTAAGTGATGAAACATCTGTAAATACTTTAGCAGGACGTTCATCGAAAGCTGTAAATAATTTTGCAGCCATGATTTACAATCGTCAAGAACAAATCAAAGTAGTTCCCGGTTCAGAGATATTACAAGGGATTTTAGAAGATTCTGGTTATATTAAAGAATTGCAAGATCAAGGGACAGATGAAGCTGATAATAGAATCAGTAACGTCAATGAATTGCATAATGCTATGTTGCAATTTCAAGAAGAAAATGAAGGTGAAGATATTTCTTTACAGGCATTTTTGCAAAGTGCGGCTTTGAGTTCTGATTTAGATAATTTAAAAGAAGGACAAACAGCGGTTTCGTTAATGACTTTACACGCTTCTAAAGGGTTGGAGTTTCCGGTTGTCTTTTTGGTGGGTTTAGAACAGGGGCTTTTTCCGGGTTATCGTTCCTTACAAGATCCTTCATTGTTAGAAGAGGAACGGCGTTTGTGTTATGTTGGTATTACTCGCGCTCAAGAACGTTTATTCTTATCCCATGCCAGAGAACGGCGTTTATATGGGTCTAGAGAACCGGCAATGCGATCGCAATTTCTCGATGAAATACCAGCAGAATTACTGACTACCCAAAATAAAGTTACCCGGAGTTCTACTAAAACTACCTCTGCAACTTCTAGTAAACAAAGCACTTCTGGAATTTGGCAAGTCGGTGACAGAGTATTGCATAAGTCCTTTGGGCTTGGGGAAATTACCCACATTTTCGGAGAAGGGAATAAGGTTTCTGTAGCGATTAAATTCCTGAGTTTAGGACAAAAAATAGTAGACCCCAGAGTAGCGCAATTACAAAAAGTTTAATTTTGCATTAGTCCAAGCAGGTGGACTTTGCTTGTGTAGATGCGGTTTCTAACCGCCGATTTTGCTTGATCAATACCTTGTTCAAATCGAAAAAAGTCTTGATTTGTAGATTGGGTTGAGGTAAGTATCCCTGACGGGGGGTGAAGCCATAACCCAACATGAGCGTTGGGTTGCTGTTGCTTTATCAAAAATTTATATAATTATTGGTGCAATTGTCTAAGCAAGTAGATATACTATCAGTATTCAGGAGAAATATAATATTTGCAGTTGAAAAATTCAGTATTTTCCAGTTTAGAACTTGCGTATCATCAATGCTATACAGCGGTTTCCGCTCTTATGAGGTACAAAGTTGAATCATGAAACTCTTGTAGTGCGGGCATACTATGGCTAACGCCACGCTGCGCTATCGACAAGCTCAGTACAAGTCTTGCCCGCTAGATATGTACCTCATAACACCGGGAAGTGCTATAAAAGAACTACGATGAATAGAAACAGGCAACTATTCCCATAAAACTCCAGTAGTTGCTCCCACCAATATATACTCAAAAGGGTTGGGACATGGACTTTTGTAAAATCACGAAAAACCTAGATTTGTAGGGGTTTAGCAATGCTAAACCCCTACCCGCTCAATTATTTATCAGGGAAGCAGTCATGTCTCAAAAACGTCACCCATTGAAAATAATCACAAAAAACTCCACAAGATTTATCCGGCAGTTTTTAGCAAATATAAAAAAACAACTCATTTGGTTATTGCGAACTGTTTTTAGTAGTCAAAAACAACAGCAGGCCGCAAATGCAGGTTTCGTATTGCCAACAGTGGTAATGGTATCGGTAGTAGTAGTTTTATTAACCACTGCTATCATGTTCCGCTCCTTTGAGCGGGCGAAAAATGCTAGTAATGTCCGTGTCAATGAGTCTGTTATCACTGCTGCTACTCCAGCAATTGATAGAGGTAAAGCAAAAATTAGTAAATTATTGCAGGATAAAACTCTGCCAAAAACTACACCAACAGACGATGATCTGTATAATGCTCTTGTTAATAACATAGATAAATATACATTTGGTGATGAAACTAAACTAACACTATCTTTACAAGAACAACCATCACTACAAATACAAACAGCTTGGAGGTTTCCTGTTGATACTGACAGCAACGGGAAATTTGATAGCTATACCCTCTATGGTATTTATTTTAAAACTCCACCAGTGCTAAATGGTCAGTATAGCAGAGCCAGAAATGCTTTAGAAGCCAGAAATCCACCAGTAGTCAAGGGGACATTAAATGCTAATTGTGGAAGTACCAACACCAGTTTAGTAGGTAATACTGGTTGGGTGAGACAAGATAATGAAATCAAGAAAGCCTTTTTTGTTTATACCGCTACAGCCAGAATTACTGATCCTCCCGATACTGACCATGAAGTATATAATGGTAAGATCGCTGGTAGTCTGGGCGGGGCTGTAGAGTATCAACAAGACAGAGTACAAACACCAACAAATAACAATGCTGTTGTTTATGACGATGATCTAGAATTAAATTCTTCTACAAATTTGAATGGTGGGGTTTTTACAAATAGTAATTTACTGGCTGCTGGAAGTGTTAGTAATCTTAAATTATATCAAGTTAGTAGTGAAGCGTCTTGTTTCTATAAACCTAAAAATGCCAAAATTATTGTTGGTGGTAATTTAGCTCTGGGTAAGTTTACTGATGCAAGTGATACGGGTGGAGCAACTGTTGATTTATACAACGGTAAAATAGATAATGTTACTACTGGTACTTTAACAAAATCAGTGACAAATAGTCCCCAAGATACAGCCTATAATAACCTAGCTTATGTAAGGCGGATTAATAAATTAATTGAAGCTCAAATTGCTGCTGATTCTACAGGTGCTAATGATCCAACAGAAGTTAAAAACGGACTTGCACTCAAACAAACAGCATTAGGAATAACTTTTAATAATACAGAGACCACTAAATACCGTCGTCAACAATTAGAAATTTACTTTAAAAGAAGGACTCGTCGTGTACCTTATACAGAAGTTGCTTTCGGTGCTACAGAAACATATCCTAACTCATTATTACAAGGTTCTGCTAATACCCTGCGTCCCATTGATAACTGGGTTTATCCTACAGACCCAACAGACGGTAAAACAGGTGATAGTTATACTAAGCTATCACTCAACATTAGCGGAACATCCTTAGAACCCAAGGCCAGCGACCCAAAAGAATTGAAGAAAAATAGCGGAAAAGAAGGACTATTGGGTGATAGAGTTCTAGTTAGTAACAATTTACCCGAACTGAGGTGGGATACAAGTAAAAATCAGTTTATTGGTTCATATATTGAGGATACCCAAGATATTAGTGGCATTAAATGGGATTTACCAAGTGGTACTACGCAAACTCGCACACGACCCTCTTTAGTACGGAATTTAGCAGATATTGGTTCTAATGAAAGAGATGGAGACTGGGAATTAGCAGCAGCTAAAGTACCAACAAGTACCACAGAACCCGTGGGTGGTTTACGAGTTGTTACGGGGGCAGGTGTTTATTTGAGTAAAAATGATACTCCTAGTAGTATTAACAGTAACATAAAAACAATATGGCCTGATAATGTAGGAACAATAAGTTCTACGGATACAACAACACCTTATCTAAAAATGCGGGCTACAGCAGTTTATCACTACAAGTCTACTGGCTACAATGCCCAAACGCCCAAACCTATAGCTTGTGTGAGTAGTTATTACGATCCTACTGATAATAATAGCTACAAAAATATGAACAGTCTACCAGATGCTTTTAATATTGAAAAAGGTTCTCAAGGTAAATCTAATAGGGGTATAGTTTATCCTGCACCCACTAAAACAGCTAGTGATTATGCAACAGCTTTGACATATCTATCTCAATTAAATTATAGTAATGGACGTTTCATAGATGAGGGATTACTAGCTAGAGCATTAGCAAAAACACCAGCAAATAGAACTATATCAGAGCAGTCTGGTATTGATGCTCAAATTTGCGCTCTACAAATTCTAGATGGTAGTCTTAGTCCTAATAATTCCGTTATTCCCCATGGTGCAATTTTTGAAACCTTCTTTTCTGACCAGAGAGAAAATAAAAAAGTTCGCGCTACAGTTTTAGACTTGAATCTACTACGGACAAAAACCATTGGTGGTTCAGAATATTTATTACCCAATAGCGGTATTGTTTACGCGACTCGTGATGATGCTTTACCAGATATCAGTGCGGGTAATACAGACGATGGAAAACTTGAAAGTCCTGTAGATTATGTAGATGACACGACACGCCGTCCCAGTGCAATTATACTCATTAATGGCGGGAAACTGGGGCGAACAAATAGCTACAAGGAAGAGGAAAAGGGGTTAACTTTAACTACCAACTTACCAACATATATTAAAGGTAATTTTAATCTACACACTCAGGAAGAATTTACTAATACACTAGCAGATGATTGGAGTAACTTCTATACTCGCAGTACATTTAATCCCAACTTTGCCTGTCGTTCTGGTGACTCCAGATTTCCTAATTGTACCACAGGTGATGAATGGCGACCTGCGAATATTTTAGCTGATGCTGTTACTTTGCTTTCTGGAGACTTCGACTTCAAGGAATTGGGTTATACAATAGGTAGCCAACAAACAGCTAATAATGATACTACTTTTAATCTGATTATTGCTGCTGGTGACAATCCTGCTAAACCTACAGTAGATAATGGTGGTCTAAATAACTTGGTTCGCGTTATAGAGAATTGGACTAGTAGGAAAATCAAGCTCAATGGGGCTTTTATGCAGGTAAAAAAGAGTGCCTATGCTACAGGGACAAATCCACCTCAGACACTTAATAATCCCCCGACAAGACAGTGGAGTTACGATGTAGGGTTGTTATTTCAGTCACCCGACTTATTTGCCAGTAAACTCGCAGTCACACCACCTGAACCACCGGATGAATATTTACGGGAAGTTAGCAGAGGTGATACATGGTTACAAACTTTGTTATGTGCTAAAGAAACTTCTGATCCTAATAACTTTGCCATAGAAGATCCAAAGCAACGTCCTGATATCTGTCAATCATAAAACTTATAAGGAGGTGATAAACTAATGATCAAAACCAAACCACAGCCCAAAAATTTATCTTACAATGACTCTGGTTTTACAATTATTGAGGTACTAGTAGGGGTAGTTTTCATTGCTATTCTCTTGGTTACTATATCACCCGTCCTGGTCATGTCCACGGCTGTCCGGGTGCAGTCGAAAACTACAGAAAAAGCTGTTCAAGCTGCTAAGACATTTATTAATGGTGTCAGCAATAATTCAATTTCAGCGCCCACTAAAGTAATTACAGAAACTCCAAATACTCCTATAAATCTAGAAACAGCAATGCCGGTTCCTCAACAAACAGATACAGATTTGTATTTCTTTAAGAAGGATAGCACCATCACGGCTTGTAATCCAATTTCAACTTGTCAACCACAAGATGCCCCATTTGATGAATTTTACATTCAAGCGGCTCAAATAAAGCCCGCAGGTACGAAAACAAGTGATGGCTATCGTCTAGCGATTAGAATATATAGAGAAGACTTGGATTTTGATCAAACTATTCTAGGGTCTAGGACAGGTGGTATTTTAGTTAATAAACAAGCGCCAATCTTGATAACAACAGTTGAGATTAGCGGTAGTACCACTTTTGGCAGTTTATGTTCCCGCTTGGGTTGCGTTCAATAATCAACCTTGTCAATAAATTTGTTTATCCCTGAGGTTAATTCAATCAAATTCACCATTAATTTTCCCATAAAAAGCGGGTAAAATCCCCACCGTGCAATAATTTAATCTAAAACAGAAACATCTGAAAATCTGCCTTTGGTGCATTTAAAAAAGGACAATACAATGATGATCAAGATACTTCAATTTATATTCAAAAATCAATTCAAAGCCTCAAAATCTCTTGATAAATCTGGTGGGTTTACTCTCGTTGAATTGTTAGTAGCTTTAGCGATGTCATCTATAATTATCACACTATTACTAGAGTTTATGATTAGTGTGATAACCACAGATAGCAATGAGCAAATTAAGATAAATTCTGAGCAAGAAATCCAAATAGCACTGGATCATATTTCTCGTGATTTACAACAAGCTATTTATATTTATGATGCTGCTGGTATTAACGCAATAAAACCTCAATTGCGTTACCCAAATGATGATACTAAAACTCCTATATTAGTTTTTTGGAAACGGAATTTTGTTAGTCAGGTGATTCCCACTACATCAGGAAAAGATGATACTTTTGTATATTCATTAGTTGCTTATTATTTAATTAAAGATACTAATACAAATTGGTCACAATCTGCTCGTATCGCTAAATGGGAAGTTAAAGACGGTGTGGAAGTTTCTACAGGAGGTGTAACTTGTTCAGGATATACTAAGAAGTATGTTAATGCTGATAACTGTCCTAATCCAGGTTTTAATCCCTTTAATATAGCTCAATCCAACACTGTAGAAGATGCCATGATCAATTGGCAGAAATCTGGAGATTATAGTAGTGGTAATACGGCTGATGTGTTAATTGACTACGTAGATCAAACCACACCACCAACCAATCAAACCATACCACCCAGACCACCAGCGGCCACCTGTCCAGATAATACCATAACACCTCCAATTACATGGTCAAAAATAACGCCAAGCACAATAACGCCAAGTAATGGTATGACCGGGTTTTATGCTTGTGTAGATAAAGCCAATATAACAGCAAAGGTATTTATTCGGGGTAATGCCCTAGCTCGCAGAGAAAGCGATCCAGATAGAATAAAATATAGAGATGAGCAAAAAAGTTATTTTCCCACGGCTAATGCGATTGTTCAAGGAGCAAAAAGTGGCTATTAATCATTAACTTAAAAAGTTAGTTGTCCGACTCTTGACACTGGTTCATAAAGTAATAATTTCACAATAGCTATAAAAAAATCAAAAATTCAGAAAAAAACGGCATATAAAAAATCATCCCACATCGCAATATATATATGTTTTGCTTGCAAATAATCAGGGATGAATTATTTACAAAATAATCGCTCTAATAGCGGTTTTACGTTTATAGAAATGATGACAGCACTATTAATGATTGGTATACTATCAGCAATAGCTGCACCAAGCTGGTTCGCTTTGATCAAGACTCAGCACTTAAATATTGCCCAAGACCAAGTTTATCAGGCCAAGCGTCAAGCCCAAAGTCAAGCAAAAAAAGAAAAAGTGAAATATCAAGCTAGTTTCCGCACACAGAATAATATTCTGCAATGGGCTGTTCACGAGGAAAAGGAATCTGACCTAAATAATCCTATGATAAAGTGGAATGATTTAGATGACAGTGTGCAGTTAGATCCCAACTCAACATTAGAATTGGATAACGGTGTAAGACGAGTCCGGTTTGATGATATTGGTGGTGTGACACCTCCACTCGGCAAAATCACCCTATCTAGTAAACCTGGTGGCACAGCAAAGCGTTGTGTTATTGTTTCCACTATATTAGGCGCAATGCGAACCGCTAAGGATAACTCTTGCAATTAATTTGTATGATTGTAGCGGGCAAGATGCCCGCACCACAACATCTAGCTATTAGGATGATCAAATTTAGATGCGTAACAGCTAACCGGGTATTTAGCCTGGGGTTTTCACCTGACGGGCCATGTCTAAAAAGCTATTCATATTTACCCCTGGACGACGACGAGGACTATTCAGAGGAATGAGATATTTGGTGGCAAAATTGGTTTCCGTGGGGACTGATATTTTCACGGGTTCAGGCTTAATAACTTTTACTGCTGCTGGTGTAACTTTTGGTTCAGCTTTTGGTGCTACTGTTGCTGGTGCTTGAGTAACATTAGCTTCTTCAGCTTCTTCTTTTAGCTCTAAGTAGTAGTTATTACCTTTTTTACCAAAAAGTCCGGTAATAAAACCCACGATACCCGCAATGATATTTTTGATAAAGCCCATAAAAAATGCTCCTGGTTTGAATAGTCTAGAATGTGACCGAAATTATGAAAAATCACGGGTAATATTACATTTGATTGCGTTATCTGCGGCCAATTATTAGACATACTGCTTGCTAATTCAAAACCTACATTTACTACTAGCACCGCAGGGCGGAATTAAAAATTAACAATTAAAAATTAAAAAGCAGATTGTATAAGCTTTTTAGGGATTTTTAATGGTTATCTTACTTACGCTGTACTGTACTAGTAATTATTTTTAGGTTTTTTATTTTAACAACGGTATCCGGTAAATAACGCAAATTAATTATTAAATCTTATTATAACTATAAGATTATGAGAACTTATTTAATAAATCTTAATAATTTTTCGGCAGTCACCAATCTGGTATATTTTGTATATTTTCGATTACAATACTGAGATAAATAATCAAGATTATGGCAACAAAACAGCAAAATCCCGTTTTATTAGTGCATGGGATTAACGATACTGGGGCAGTTTTCAATAAAATGGCATCTTATCTCAGAGAACAAGGTTTGTCTGTGCATACGGTGGATTTAGTCCCTAATAATGGTGCTGAGGTTCTGGATAAATTAGCGCAGCAGGTAGCTAATTATATAGCTACTACCTTTGAAGCAGAACAACCGTTTGATTTAGTTGGTTTTAGCATGGGTGGTCTTGTTAGCCGTTATTATATTCAGCGGTTGGGGGGAATAGATAGAGTCCAGCGATTTATCACCATTTCTTCACCCCATAAAGGGACTATAGTTGCTTATGGTACTTGGTTAGCTGGTGCTGTGCAAATGCGTCCTAATAGTGATTTTATCAATGATTTAAATTCTGATGTCGAAATGTTAAAGCAGTTAAATTTTACATCTATTTGGACACCTTATGATTTGATGATTTTACCTGCGGAAAGTTCGCAACTTGGTATAGACAAAGAAGTAATTTTACCCGTGATATTACATCCTTTAATGTTAACAGATATTAGGGCTTTAAGAATAGTAGCAAAAGCCTTAATAGCACCACTAAAACCATGAATTTGGATTTACCAAAAAATGCACTTCTTTTGTGTTTCTGAAAGATTCTTAGTCAGTAAAAGTAAATCTTTACAGCACTTCCCGGTGTTATGAGGTACATATCTAGCGGGCAAGATGCCCGCACTACAAGAGTTTCATGATTCAACTTTGTACCTCATAAGAGCGGAAACCGCTGTATTTATACTATGAGTATATGTGGCTTATTTACTGCCCTCTAAGTTTTATCACCAATTGCAGTATATTCAGTACCTTCAAAAATTGCCTTTGGATGACAATAATACTTAAATTCCATTAAGTTATAAAAAGGGTCTTCTAAAAAGAAAGTGCGATGTTCTAGGAGAGAATCAGTAAAGCGGTTTTTTGGTTCTTCTCGAAATTTTAGATCTTTGTTTTTTGCCCTTGCTAGTAATTCTTGCCAATCTTCTTCTTTGGTAAAAATTAGGCCAAAATGTCGCGGATAAATGGCTTTTTGTGGTGTTAAAATATCCTTAGTAACATGAGCTACTAATTGATGTCCATAGAGATTGAGAATCAAAGCATGAGGGCTTTCTCTTCCGGGTATGCAGCCTAAACCGTCCACATAAAAGGCTTTGGTTTGGGGAATATCAGCAACGGGAAAAGCGAGATGAAATAAAATTTTGTTCATAGATCGAGCAGTTATATCTGATAATATTATGGCAAAAATACTCATAATTTAGCAGCCATGTTGTCTTTGATTGATTCTTTAAATCCCTGGTTAATGGGATTAGGCTTAAATACGATTTTACTGGGAATAGTAGCCATTATTCCGAAAAAGTTGCTCACGCCCGCAGGTATACTTAATGCTGGGTTATTGGGAATTATCATTTGGGGAACACTAGGTTGGCCAGGATATCTAGTGGTAGTGTTTTATTTTCTTGTTGGTTCTGGGGTAACACGGATTGGTATGGCAGAAAAAGAAGCCGCAGGAATTGCCGAAAAGCGTGCCGGTGCAAGAGGTCCAGAAAACGTATGGGGTTCAGCATTAATAGCGGCTTTGTGTGCGTTGGGACTGTTGGTTTTCCCTGATTTTAAATATTTACTATGTTTGGGTTATGTCGCCAGTTTTAGCACTAAACTATCTGATACTACCGCGAGTGAAGTTGGTAAAGCTTATGGTAGAAGCACCTTTTTAATTACGACATTGCAACCAGTTCCTAGAGGGACAGAAGGGGCGGTAAGTTTAGAAGGAACTCTAGCTGGTATGGTAGCATCAATAGCGATCGCACTCATTGGTTGGGGAGTAAATTTAATTAATCCTCTGGGGATAATTTGGACTGTCTTAGCTGCATTTATCGCTACCAATTTAGAAAGTGTCATTGGTGCAACTTTGCAATCTAAATATACTTGGCTTACCAATGAAGTTGTCAATATTATTAATACCTTGATTGGTGCAACTGCGGCAATTATCATGGCGTTAATTTACCAAAGTATCTTTGTTTAATTATTGACTCAACGCCAAGATTAATTGTTAAGTTTCTTTGAGGTAAGGGTTTAGTAATGCTAAACCTCTATAGGATCTAAAATTTCAATGTAAAAAAAGCCCCATATAATTATAAAGAGGCTAAAGAAAAGATATTCATTGTTAACAGATATTTGACTACATAGACAGATAAGGATCTATATTGCCAACTTCAAATTCACAGGCTCTAGAAACCACATCTGGAGGTAATTTATCAAAACTGATTAATGGTAAATAATCAGGATTATCTATGAGTTCCTTTGCTAATAAAAATCCAGCAATTGTCCAAGTTTGATATTTCCTCGCTTGTTTACCAATTAATCTCCCTTTTTTACCATCGTAATATTCTGGCCATTCATCTTCACTCAGTCTAGCTGTAGCAATTTCAATGGCTTTTTCTGCTAACTGTGGTTTTTTGGTTTTCACTGCTGCTGCTGCTAACATCCACATTAAAACAGGCCAACTTCCGGCATTATGATATGACCAAGGAATGTTTTTGGGATCACATCCTGTGACTACTCGATATTCTTCACCTTGTAAGGCAGGATAACAGATTTTAATAGGCATATCTCCTACTAAATCATCCCATCGTTTTTCAATCAGATTCATAATGGCTTGGGACTGTTCTTCAGTAGAAAGATCAGAAATCACAGCCATCAAATTTCCCAGAGTAAAGAACCGAGTATCCATTTGTGATGGTCCAACATTTCCCGCAAAATAACCACCTTTTTTCCGTAGCCATTTATCTAATTCATAATAAGGTAAAGAATCTGCATAAATATTGAAAAGATTGACCGCAGTTTTTCCGTATTCTTCACCTTTAAAGCGATAAATTGCATTCAGACGATTAATATCTATCCAATAATGCTGACGAATATGTCCACATAATAAAGGTAAGCGGTTATCAATTGCTTCGATAATATCCCCATTCCCTGTGCAAATTAGTAATTCTCTCGCAGCCCGTAAAGCCGCAAAAAATAGAACTTGAATTTCTAAAGGATGCCCATAAATCCCCATGCGTCTATCTATCATACAAGCACCGTCAGGAACTAACAGCGTGGGGTACATATCAAAACGATTGGCCAAACAGATATCCATAATTAACCTAATTCCTGTTTGGAATTCAGGTTGATAAGCTAAGGAAGAATCATTTGTAGCGACGACATAAGCCCGTAATAAAATTAGCCACCATAAACAAGAATCTACAGGTGTAACTCTAGCAATAGCGTGTTCACCAAAATCAGCTTCTAAAAATTCTTCCCCATTGGCAGAAACAACTTTGAAACTGGCTGGAATTAGCCCTCTACCGGGTTTATAGGCATCTAAGGCCTTTTCTTTCGGTTGCAACTTTAATGTTTCTTCTAGGAAATTTTTGACAATATCTGTTCTGCCTTTAATCAAAAAAATTAAAGCCGAAGAAACAAAATCTCGGATAAAACATTGGTCGTAATTTAGGGCTTCTACGGATGAATCATAAGCCGCTAGAGTTCCTACTGGCTGACCTTTGTAGTAGAGAATTGAATTCTCTAATGCAAGCCAAGCTTCATTTTCTATATTTTTACTTGTCTCTAATTTGTTTAGTTGCATTACCAGACTAACTCCATTTGGATAGTAGATTTGTTGGGAGTAGATGCACCTTTAATTATTCTTTATGCCCTTTTCATGATAACTTTGAAATAGCAAATATCAATCCAGTCAAAATACTAAAACTCGGTCAATGTCAAAATCTAACTGCATCATATTTAGCAGTTTTTTCAATCTCTGAAAATGCACTTTATTCTCCGTGTAAAATCACTTCAATAGAGTATATCTGCTTAATCAGGAATTGATCATGGACATGACAAAATATATTATTCCCCTACAACTTAACAATTTATAACGTTTTTTCCGAATATGCAATATAAACAATTAAAAAAAATTGAGGTATTAATACTGATGAAGCGATATATATTTTACAAGCTATTCATAAGCTGAAACTTTTGATATGCTTGATTGACTGCTTGCATGGCAGTTTTGGCACTGACAGAAGTGTTAATATCAGGATGATATAATCTGGCTAATCTCAAGTAGGCAAGTTTGACATCTTTGGGGTGAGTTTTCGGTTCTATGCCTAAAATTTCCCACCATTCCCCAGTTAAGGGTAAATCATCACTGCTGTGAACCTGCCGCCAAATCTTGAGAGTGCCACCTTTACCACCACTAATCAATATTTTACCATCTGGACTGAAAGCTAGGGGACTAAACCCAGAAATAGTTTCTAGCAATTCCCCAGTTTCAAGATTCCAAAGTTTGATAATTCCATCTTGACTACTACTAGCAATAATTTTACCATCAGGGTGAATAGCGATCGCAGAAATAGCCGTTGAGGGTTGATACCAAGTGTAGCGTAATTCCCCTGTATGGAGATTCCAGAATTTAATTGTACTATCGGTGCTGCCACTAATCAGGGTTTGATTATCGGCAGTAATTGCTAATGTATTTACTGCTGCTAAATGCTGATTAATGGTATAAAGTGGTTCACCAGTTTGTAAATTCCAGATTCTGATAGTTTTATCAGCACTGCCACTAACAAGAGTTGTAGAATCAGGACTAATAGCAATAGCTAAAACTGCATCTGTATGTCCATTTAAAGTGTGTTTAATCGTTCCTGTATAACTTCCCCAAACTCTGATAGTTTTATCCGTACTACCACTAACAATAGTATTACCATTAGGACTATAAGCAAGTGCATTAACAAAACTATTATGACTATAGGGAGAACTTAAATAAGAGAATGTGCGATTATATTTTTTTGTTTCTAATTCCCAACTGCTGATTTTCCGATCTACACTACCACTAATTACCTGTTTTCCGTCGGGACTAATAGCTACAGATAACACAGCTTCAGCTTGTCCAGAAAAAGTATATAGCAATTTTCCCGTTTGCAAATTCCATAAATTAACTTGTCTGTCATTGCTACCACTAACTAAGGTTTTATTATCAGGATGAATAGCAACACTATTCACGGTGGCTGTGTGTCCTTTGAGGGTTTTCACACATTGCCAAACTTCCGTTATTTGAGGAGTTATATTTAATATTTTGGGTTCAACTTCTGGTTTAAATTGAGGAGATTTACCTTTGATTTTGGATTTTAATTGTTTTAATTCTTCCTCAATTTCTAAAGCTGTAAATTTGGCATTTATATCATCACCAGATAGTTCTAGTAATGCTTCCAAATAATAATCATCATCATTATTTAAAACTTTTGTTTCCATGCGTTCAAAAACTTGCATGGGAGTTTCCCTAAATTCAGAATCATCTAATAATTTAGCCACACCATAAGCAGCAAGTCCTAAAACTGCACCAATTCCTGTCATTGATACTGTACCAATACCAAAAGCTAAACCAATTTTAGGTGCAACAAATCCTATGCCACCGATAACATTAGAAACGCCAACACCACCAATAGCACCAATACCCATTGCACCAAAAACGGCGCTATCCCCTGCTGTAATTCCTTTAAAAGCACCATAAGCAGCAGCGCCAACAACCGCACCGACAACAGTTACAGCAGCAGCACCTATTCCCACACCACCAAAGCCTCCAGCTATTCCCATACCTCCGACTGTGGAGGAGATACCCGCACCTGTTAAAGTTCCGGTGGTGATGAATGCTGCACCTGTTTGAGATGTTGGTTTCATGCTTACGTCAGAATCAGGATTTATAGGATTTAAGGATTGAACAGTGAACTACCTACACTTCCCTTGCGGGTAAGTATAGGCTTCCTACCCAGTTAACAGCTTTTTGCTCTTCGAGAACAACAAGACTGATGTTAAGGCGATAGGCTGACCCCTCGTTCCAAAGGCAAAATCAAGGTTAATCAACAAAAATGATCATGTATCTAGCTTGGTTATCGCTATTCTCTCGCCTTGCCGAGATATTCAATTCATAACACAAATTTTGTGAATTGTCTCCATGTTTTCCTTCCTTGCTGTCGCGTTGGTCGGAAAACCGTCGTCAATTCACGCGCCATTCATCCCCCGCTGCCCTATCGGGTCAGACGTGGGGCTTCTGTCGGTTAAGCTAAGTTGCTGGTAATTTAAGAACTAGATTTTTTTAACTTTTGTTTTTTCCGGCGTTTTTCTGTAATGGCTACACCATGTTCTACGGGATAACCCGCTACGGGAATTACCTGATATTTTCTGTCTGCTTCTAAATTTTTCAGTTCTGTGTAATCAACCCAGTGAATACAATCAACAGGACAGGTATCTATGGCTTCTTGAACTACCTCTTCTATATCTCCATCTTGACGGAGGACACGCGATCGCCCATAATCTTCTTCAATGAAAAAAGTATTTCGGGCAACATGGGCGCAATGTTTACAGCCAATACAGGTAATTTCATCAACATAAACACCTTTTTGCCGCACTAATCCGCCTAATTCCGGTTCTAAACCAGAACGTTCGGGGACATCTCGCAAAAGACTCCCTAATTCTGGTTCTAAACCGGAACGGTTATATTCCTCTTCTGGTGACGACGGCGGCAAATTAGACATTACGCACTCCAGCGTTGTACTACTAGGCGAATAGAACCATCTTTCTGTTGTTGTTGTTCGGCTACCTGGAAGCCAACTTTAGTAGTTTCTTTAACTACTGTTTGATAAGCATAACGTTGAGTTACTTCACGAACAAACCCATCCACAGATAGATTTTGTTGCCAATATTGTAAATCTGCAACTAATTCGTATTCTTGACCATTCCATCTAAAACCGATATCGTAGCCATTTTGCTGTTTAATTGTGACTTCGGCTGCATGAGTTTGACCACGATAACCCCGCACCTCACCAGGTCCAGGTTTCCAGTCTATTCCCAAGTCAGAAAGGGCATCTTTCAAGGATTCCAGATTACGAATCTGTGTCTTAATTTGGCTAAAGTGTGACATGGTGGTTTGTAATCAATGAAATTAACTAGTTGGAAAACTTACCATTCGCTGTGGGCGGTTTGTGTATCCACCACACTATTTTGTTGCGGGTTAGTGGCAAAAAACTCTGAGGTTGGTTCATTACTCAACACTCGTCCTAGCTGGGCTTCTATGGCTGCTGTTACCTCAGTACAAGATGCACCGATAATACCGGTGACTTTTTCTTGGACTCGACCATCTGGATAAATGATGAATTCTAATGTTTCCATACTTTGAAAGCCAACCTAGATAGTATATTTGAACTTTGCTGGTTTACCAGACCTACTCAAAATTTAGGGATAGGAACTTAGATACAAATTTGCCACTTGTCTCATAATGTTCCATATTTAAGCACATATATTTCATAATTTTTACAAAAGTTATTATTTTAGATTAGTATTTACGTTCGTTAGTTATAAGTTTCTCTTAACCTGATCAATTAGTCAAGATGAGGACTGCTAAAGACCAAAAATTATCAAAAATCTGATTAAATAAAGCTTGTAGGCAAAATCCCTAGTCAGGAATGAATATGAAAAAAATCTAAAATTTATGGAAAGATCTTATCATTATCATTGAATTGAACCAAGTAATAGGTTTGACAGTGGTGATCAGGTATAATTGTTACTGGCTCTGCCATGGATATTTACAGACATTACACTATATTACCAATTTTAAATAAAAATATGAGATTTAGAGACTGGGCGACTAGAGTAATACTAATTTTTTTGATGTTAGCTACCCTAACTTTGGCTGTATTTATTGGGGGTGCGAGACAACAACACAATCAGACAATTGCATCAACTTCGGAAGGGACAACTGAGTATCAATATCCACCAGCGCAATTACAGTCAACAATAACTAAACCAGAAAAAAAGCGAAATTTAATCCCGTCTCCCGCAAAGGTTAAAAAAATTAATCCTCTGTATACAACTACTAGAGATTTCGCTAATTATAGACCTAATTTTGCCCAGGTTACAGTTGATCCTAGCAATTATGGCGATCGCTATACCGCAGATGTTAATGGTGTACCTTGTAATAATCAAGCCATTATTGTCCTTCATGAAACTACTAATTCTACTTCTAGCGCCATTAATTTTTTTCAAACACCTCATGATGATGAAAGTGTTCAAGCTAGTTATCATGCCATAATTACTTTAGAGGGAAAAGTTATTTATTTAGTTCCTCCAGAAAAACGCGCTTTTGGTGCTGGTAACTCAGTTTTCAAAGGTGTTAATGGTGTGGAAACTGTGCAAACTAATCCTAATTTATCCCCATCTGTAAATAATTTTGCTTATCATGTATCTCTAGAAACCCCGACCGATGCTTGGGGGAAAAGTAATATAGAAGCACATTCAGGATATACAGAAGCTCAATATAATTCCTTAGCTTGGTTAATTGCTCAAAGTCAAGTTCCAGATGATAGAATTACAACCCATCGTGCGGTAGATGTGGGGAATGGGAAAGTTGATCCTTTAAGTTTTGATGGTGAAAAGTTTCTCAATAAATTGCATTCTTTTCGGCAATTACAAACTTTCAATTAGTTAGCAAAACAAAATTCTGAGGATTTAATTTAGTTAAAACTTATGCAGAATCTCAAATAATGTGATTAAATTTAGAGGATATTTAACAAATAGATAGAATGCTTCATGCGTCGAGACTCCATTTTCTATAAACTATTTCAACAGTCTCCAACTTTGCTATTTGAACTGTTGACAAATCCACCCATAAATGCAGATGCTTACCGATTTGATTCGGTAGCTGTCAAAGAACCCAAGTTTGAAATAGATGGAGTATTTCTCCCCCCAGAAAATGAAGGTGCTGGGATTGTGTATTTCTGTGAGGTGCAGTTTCAAAAAGATGAACAACTTTATGAAAGAGTATTTGCAGAATCTTCACTATATTTCTATCGCAACCGCGTTAGATTTAGTGACTGGCAAGCAGTTATAATATATCCATCTCGCAATACCGAACAAAGGGACATTTACCCTCATAGAACCTTACTAAAAGGTGAACAAGTACATAGAGTGTATTTGAATGAATTGGGGGATATTCGTCAATTACCTCTATGGGTAGCATTGATGGTATTGACTACGGTGGAGGAAGAACAAGCACCAGCAGCAGCACGGGATTTGTTAATAAGAACCCGTGAAGAAGATCCTCAACCATCAAGTCGCGCCATAATAGAGATGATCACGACTATCATGGTGTACAAGTTTGAAAAACTTAGCCGAATGGAGGTAGAGTCTATGCTAGGAATAACACTCAAGGAAACTAGAGTTTACCAAGAAATTAAGGAAGAAGGACGAGAGGAAGGACGAGAAGAAGGACGAGAAGAAGCAACTGTTAATGTGATTATTCGACTGTTGACTAAGCGATTTGGAAAAATCTCTGAGGAAATGCGTTCCTCGATTTCTAGTTTACCTTTGCCGGTTCTCGAAGATTTGAGCGAAGCATTGTTAGATTTTACCAGCTTTGCTGATATCCAAACTTGGTTAAAAGGGCGGGTAAATTAAAGTATTTGGGCTGAATATTCGCGTAAGTTGCTAGTTAAGAAAAAAGGGAATAGGTAAAAATTAAAAACTTACCTATTTCCAAAATTACATTTTTTTCGCCAGTTAGGAAGCGTTAATACTGCTAATAAATAACTGCTCATTCAAAATTTTTTTGTTTTTGTAGTTTATCAATTAGAATATGTACTTTTGTTGATGGTTTTGTACATCCATCTTCATTAGGATGATTTTGTTCTAGTTTAATAGCATGATTAATAGCTTTTTCTTGATTGGGTTTAAGTTTTTTATATAGCAATTTATCACTTTTATCATAAGCTTCTCCTTGTTTGAGAATACCCTCTTTTTTCATTTCTGCTTCTAGCTTTGGAGATAATTCTTTATAACTACTAAAGGGACTGGTAGTATAACAATAATGTAGTAAAAACCAAAATTCAAAGCAGGGTATTGATGTTATAGATTCAAAATTATATTCTTTTGCTGTGCTGAGAGCTTTTTTATATTTCTCTGGTTTATTATCATCATCAAATATACAAAATACTTGATCATATTTTTGCTGTTGTTGTTGACATAGATCATAAGCTGTAGTTACAATCTCTAAAGGATCTCCACCATTAGCGGAAACTATTTTAATCTTAATTGTTGATAATTTCAATTCACGTTTTAAAGAATCAAAGTAATTATATTCTGTTTGTTCACCCTCAACTACAATTAAAAGGTCTCCTCTAGGATTTTTATTCCCGGAACTTCGTTTTAAATTATTGGTAGATTTTCCCCGTGACATATTTTTAAATACTCAACCCATTAATAAAAGGAATAGCACCATAGCGACCTAATAGATAACCTTTTTGTAAAGATTCATTTTCACGAGGTCGAAAGTCGAACAATGAATATAGTTTTGTCATGCTGTTATCTTTCTCAGTAAACCATATTTGGTCAGGTCTGAATATTTCACCATCTAGCAGTGTAGTATCATGAGTTGTAAATATTAATTGAGCATTGTTTTTGTTAATTTCTGGATTATTAAACATTTTTATTAATGCTTTAGAAAGAACTGGGTGTAAACTTCTATCTAATTCATCTATCAATATTACTTCTCCATATTCTAATACATATAGCCAAAGTCCAGCTATTTCAAATAAACGTTGTGTACCATCAGATTCATCATCTATATCAAATTCTACTTCTTGATCAGAGTCATTCATTTTATGAATAGTTATTATATCTAATTTGTTAATTTCATCAATAGTTATATCTGCTCTTTCATGTTGTTCAATTTTCTGTTTTAGAAAATCTTTATAAAAAGAATTTATTCCTTCAGGCATAGGTTTTTTATCAATTTTGATACCTGAAATATCAATATCTGCTTCACTAAGTAATTTAGCTACTAAAAAGGGAAAATTATCATCTTCGTCAAATCGGCTTAAAGTAAATTCTATATTAGCATGATTGTGAATAGGAATATTTATTTCATCTTGAAAAAAATCAAATACCTCTGTTAACTGAGGATGATTATTTTGTGCAGCGTGTGATATAAATAAAGAATTAGAACGAACAAATCTTTGAATACGCTTTTTTTCCCCTTTTAATCCTTTACCAAAAGACCATTTATATCCTTCGTCTAATTTTAATTCTGGATTATCTGGCATATATTCACGAGAAAACCAGTTTTGTTGAACTTCATTTGGATAAGCAATTAACCACTCTTCAAATACTCGTTCTCGATTTAAAGAAACTCCATATTCATAACGAATATCATTATGAATAAAAATCACTTCAAAACTACTAGGCTTTTTTGCTAATTCACTATTTAATCTAAATGGTTCAACAGGTAATTTATCCCCAATTTGCATTCTACTAGCTGAGTTAATGACAAGATTTTTCAGCACTTGTATAGCTTTGAGTAAATTACTTTTACCAGAAGCATTTGGACCATAAATAGCAGCACTTGTAATTAAGCGTAAATCATCATTATTAGGTACAGAAAAAGTATTACTATCCAGCATGGTTTCATCTTCAGCAGCTACCATGCTTAATGTTTGCTTTTCTTGGATTGAACGATAATTTTCTACACTAAATTCTACAAGCATGACTTTATTCTTAGTTGGTTATCCGTCTATAACCCACAAATTATTATAAATAGTAAAAATTATACTTTTTGTCCTTGCTAATTTCTAGTTAATAGCAACTTTTATTTGTGGGGTTATTCAAGCATACATAAATAATCAACAAATAGCTCTAGTTATAAAACTAAAGCTATGATTAATCTATGGAAATTCAGCAAACCCTACTTACTAAAACTGTAAATGTGCTGTGTTTGAAAAATACCTTTTAAAGACGAAGGTAGTACACCATCAGCGAAAGTTTGCCTATCTAACTGTACTTGCAAATTACTCAAAGGATCGCTACCTGTCGCAATCAGAAATTCCATTTTCTGAATATAGGGTAAAGTTGCAATTTCATCTAAAATCTGGCAGATTGCTTGCAGGTAAGGATGACCTTTTTGTTGATACCAATTGGATTCAGCAATATTAGCTTGGTCAAAACCTAAATGTACAGTTAAAGAGGGTTGATCAAATAAAGCGATTCCCAAGGGACGGGCTTCTTCCTGTAACAATAAATGTTGATTTTTGGATAAATACCGTATTTTCTCTAGTCGTTCATAACGTTCAGTCACCGATTCCGGTTCATCTTGCCAATGTATGGCAACTGTAACTAGATAAGTTTGTAACAGCATATGTCCCAATTTCTTAGCTTTAGTAGCTAGGTAATAGGAATTAAAATCATTAGACTCAATTAAGAGGGGAACACGATCTACCACGTCTAATCCATAACCTTTGACACCAGCAATTTTACGGGGATTATTAGTGATCAAACGAATTTTTTTAATGCCCAAATCCATGAGAATTTGCGCCCCCATGCCATAATCACGCAAATCAGCGGGAAATCCTAACCGCTCATTTGCTTCCACTGTATCCAAGCCCATATCCTGCAAAGAATAGGCTTTCAACTTGTTAACTAAACCTATGCCCCGTCCCTCTTGACGTAGGTAAACAACGACACCTTGACCAGCATTTTCAATCATTTTTAATGCGGCTTGTAACTGCATCCGACAGTCGCAACGCAAAGATCCTAAAGCATCTCCTGTTAAACATTCCGAGTGCATTCGCACCATCACGGCTTCATCTCCAAAATTTGCCGGATCTCCCTTGACAATGGCAACGTGTTCTGTATTATCTAGGGTGTGACGGTAGCCGTAAATATCAAATTGACCGAACTGGCTGGGGAGTTTGGTAATGATTTCTCGATATATCAGGCGATCATTTTGGAGACGATAACTGATTAAATCAGCAATGCTAATAATTTTCAGGTGATGATTTTTGGCATATTCCATTAACTGATGTAACCGCGCCATTGAACCATCAGAGTTTTGAATTTCGCAAATTACCCCGGCTGGATACAGTCCCGCTAGTCTGGATAGGTCTACAGCGGCTTCTGTATGTCCAGCCCGTTTGAGTACGCCTCCTGGTCTAGCCCGCAGGGGAAAAATATGACCTGGACGGCGTAATTCTTCCGGTTTTGTGTCTGGGTTGAGGGCGACTTGGATGGTGCGGGCGCGGTCTTCGGCGGAAATACCAGTGCTAACGCCCAAATGGGGACCAGCATCAATACTAACGGTAAAGGCGGTTTGGTTAGTATCTGTGAGTTTGCTGACCATTAATGGTAAGTCTAGTTCATCGAGGCGATCGCCTGTCATTGCCAAACAAATCAGTCCTCTGGCTTCTACAGCCATGAAGTTGATCATATCCGGGGTGGCAAATTGGGCGGCGCAAATTAAATCACCTTCATTTTCTCGATTTTCGTCATCTACGACAACAATGACACGACCTGCTTTGAGATCGGCCAAAGCGGCATCAATAGGATCAAATTTAAAGGTTTGGGTAATATTAGGCTGTGACACAGAAAATTTCCAGCTATCAACGTAAAGTTTTTTAACAATTTCTTATTTTAGATTGTAGCTTGTTTATCGGAATTAGAGCTTTTGTGAGAAATTGACTAAATGACAAGAAATTTTCTGTAACCGAAACCACATGATATTTACTGATAATGATTTTTTACACAATATGGGTGTGATTGGTGAGCAAAGATATTTCTGATTATAGATACGCTAAAAGATCCTCTTTGCTATACAATGCTGCGAAAGTTCAATCAGAAGTCATCAGTAATTAGTTAGTAGCTTGACTGCTGATGATTGATAATAGATAACTAAAAGTGGATAAGGATTTAAGATCATGGGAAATTTAAGACGCGTACCAGTTGGAATTGTTGGCGCGTCAGGGTATGGCGGAGTACAGCTAGTGCGACTGCTGATGGATCATCCTGAAGTGGAAATTGTTTATTTAGGTGGTGAAAGTAGTGCAGGTAAATCCTTTGCTGAACTTTACCCACAGTTCGGTAATATAGTAGATTTGCCCATTGAAGCAGTACAACCGGATCTTATTGCTAGTCGTTGTGAAGTGGTATTTCTGTCTTTACCCAATGGACTGGCTTGCCAAATTGCTCCCCAACTTATAGAAAAAGGCTGCAAGGTACTGGATCTGAGTGCTGATTATCGCTTTGGTGATTTGAAAACTTATACAGATTGGTATGGTACAGAAAGAAGCGATCGCACCATAGCCGCAACAGCAGTTTATGGTTTACCAGAATTATACCGCGATCGCATTGCCGAATCAAATCTAATTGGCTGTCCCGGTTGCTATCCTACAGCCAGTTTACTGGCACTTTCCCCACTTTTAAAACAAGGGTTAATAGTTCCCGAAACAGCCATTATTGATGCCAAATCCGGCACATCTGGGGGCGGCAGACAAGCCAAAGTTAACCTGTTGTTAGCCGAAGCTGATAACTCTCTGGGTGCTTATAACGTTGGTAGACACCGCCACACCCCAGAAATTGAGCAGATATGTAGCGACTTGGCAGGTCATGACGTAAAAATCCAATTTACACCCCACCTCATCCCCATGGTGCGGGGGATTTTAGCCACTGTGTACGCCACTATGCGCGATCCCGGTTTAGTCCGTGATGACCTCATTACCATCTACAGTGCCTTTTATCGTAATTCCCCTTGGGTGAAAATCTGCAATAGTGGCACTTATCCCCAAACTAAATGGGCGTGTGGCAGTAACAATTGTTATATCGGCATAGAAGTTGACCCCCGCACTGGTCGCGTTATCGTCATGTCAGCCATTGACAACCTCATTAAAGGTCAAGCAGGTCAAGCAATTCAATGTATGAACTTGATGCTAGGCTGGGATGAAACCTTGGGATTACCTAAAATTGGGTTTTATCCTTAATTAGGTAATGGGTAATGGGTAATGGGTAATGGGTAATGCTGTTTACAATCACCAATCACCAATTACCAATCACCAATTGCCTATTTTGGTCCTAAACCAACAGTACCAGCATAGACGGCGTGATCGCCTAATTCATCTTCAATTCTGAGTAAGCGATTGTATTTTGCTACCCGTTCACTGCGACACAGAGAACCGGTTTTAATTTGACCGGCGCGAGTAGCTACGGCTAAATCAGCAATGGTTGTATCTTCAGTTTCACCGGAACGATGGCTAATTACTGAACGGAAACCGTTGCGAGTGGCTAAATCAATGGTTTCCAAAGTTTCAGTTAGTGAACCGATTTGATTTAACTTAATCAAAATCGAGTTAGCGGCTTTTTGTTCAATGCCTTTTTGTAAGCGGGTAGCATTGGTGACAAATAAATCATCACCCACTAATTGTACTTTTGAGCCAATTTTCTGAGTTAGTAATTGCCAACTTTGCCAATCTTCCTCATGTAAACCATCTTCAATAGATACAATGGGATATTGGTCAACCAACTGACCTAAATAATCAATAAACTCAACAGGACTATGGGGTTTACCATCATAAACATATTGTCCATTTTTGTAAAATTCACTTGCAGCCACGTCTAAGGCTAAAGCTACTTCTTCACCGGGTTTGTAACCAGCTTGTTTAATTGCAGCTACCAACAATTCTAAAGCCACTTGGTTAGATTCTAGGTTAGGTGCAAAACCACCTTCATCACCCACACCTGTCAGCAAACCTTTATCATCTAACACTTTGCTGAGAGTCGCAAATACTTCCGCACCCCAACGCAAAGCTTCTTTAAAAGAAGGAGCGCCAATAGGGACAATCATAAACTCTTGAAAGTCTACGTTATTAGATGCGTGCGCTCCACCATTGATCACATTCATTAAGGGGACTGGCAATAAATTCGCCAAAGGTCCACCTAAATAGCGATAGAGAGGAATGTCTAAAGCTGCTGCACCTGCTTTAGCTGCTGCTAAGGAAATACCTAAAATGGCATTTGCACCTAAGTTAGATTTGTTAGCTGAACCATCTGTAGCAATCATTGTCCGGTCTAACAATTCTTGGTTGAGGACATCCAACCCTAATAATTTGGGTGCTAATATCTCATTGGCGTTTTTTACCGCTGTGAGGACTCCTTTACCACCATAACGGCTTTTATCCCCATCCCGCAGTTCATGAGCTTCAAATGTGCCTGTGGAAGCACCGCTAGGAACTTGCGCGAGTCCGACTGCACCACCAGCTAAATGTACTTCTGCTTCTAGGGTAGGTCTTCCCCGTGAGTCGAGGATTTCGCGGGAGACAATGGCTTCAATAGCGGTGTCTAGAAATTTAGTCATTCGTGGTTTGTCCTTGATTTTGAGTATGTCGTCAGGGTTAACCTTTACAGTTTACTAATAACCCAATCGCTAGTTTATGTGTTTCTGGGGGAAAATCGCCTGACATTAAAGAAGATTTCCGAGTTTGAGTCAACTCACAGGAAAGTTGATGAGTTTCTGATAGCGCAACGTGGCATTATCCATAACCTGGGGAATGCTAATGAATGTATAAATTGCTTTACCTGACTACTTGATTAATTTTTTTTAAGCCTTTAACCGTATAGTTGCCCAAGAAGACAGACAGTTGTATATTATATGAATGTAAAAAATAGTATAAATACTTTCAGTAACAATGCTCTAACGCTGACAATATCCATAGTCAAGTTAATGTTACAGCAAATCTTAGTTACTGGTAAGCATAAAAACGCAATTACCATCAAATAGCCTATGACTGAAAATGATGAACAGGAATTCAATAAACTACTAGCAAAACCTGATAGTGAATTGATTAAGGATATTCTTGTATACAATCAAATTCCATCTCTTGTATTATCTGGAGTGCTAACCGTAAACCCAGGTAGTCGTTATGGATATTTTAAATCTGTTCTTGATCATAACGGACGAAAAATAAAATATCCTAATGGTAATGATCTTGATGATATATTTATTTACGATCCTTATGAATTAGAAAAAGATGAACGGTATTATTTTGAGTGTGAATTAGCCAGCCTAAATGAAAAGAGAAAAAGGAACAATCCTTATTTATTAAAAACTACTGTTGATAGAGTTCAACAGGGAGAAAAATTAAATAGTCTTGTCAAAGCCATAGAGGAAAAGAATTATGAAATTAATGAACTAAATGAGGCAATTAAATATTGCGAGGAAACAATCGCTCAAAAAATTACTGAAATTTCAAAAAATGAGAGTTTCATATCGGAATTGAGTGAAAAAATAGAGTCCAATAAAATACAACTTGACCAAATAATAAATCAAAAAACGGAAATGGAAAACACTATAAAAATTCTTCAGCAAAAGATTAATATTTGCAGAAAATTAGAATTTTTGAGCGAGGATGAGGAAAGACAGTATATTTCACTATCCAGAGAAAAATACGTTATTCCTAGTAATTATTTAAGTTTTGAAAATGAATTAGAAAGTAGTTTTGCGAAATTAGCAGATCATGTACATCAATATTTATTTTGCGAAAAAAATCTGATTTATACAAGATTTCAGATCAGAAATTTTTTGACCCTATTAAGAACAAATGATTTAATTGTTTTGAGTGGTTTGTCAGGTTCGGGTAAAACCCAAATTGTCAAAGCATTTGCGGAAGCATTGGGTGGTGTTGCCAAGATTATACCTGTTAAACCTAATTGGACAAGTTCAGATGATTTGTTGGGATATTATAACCCTATTCAGATGTCTTTTCTGCCTACACCTTTCACAGAAGCAATAGTAGAGGCTATTCACAATCCAGATCAATTATATCTCATTTGCCTGGATGAGATGAATTTAGCAAGAGTTGAATATTACTTTGCAGATTTTCTTTCAAAATTAGAAGAACGCAGTAGTCAACCAGAAATTGAATTATATGCCAAACATGAAGAAGAACTATTCATATCAGAATTTAAGACTTTATTAAACCTGCTTGAAAACAGTGCTAAGAATATTGAAATAAAATCTTGGCAGGACTTTTTAAACAATGATGAGGCAAGAACGCGCTTTTTAGAAATTTTTGGTAATAATGAGAAAGAATCGCTTTTGCAATTACACACCAAAACAAAAAGACGTTTAATGGATATTTTGAAATTTCCATCTACTATCAAGATACCTAATAATGTCAGGTTTATTGGTGCTATTAATGTTGATGAAACCACAAATTACTTTTCACCTAAGATTTTGGATCGTGTACACATTGTCAAGTTTGAAAATCCACTACTTTATGAAGAGAAGGTAAGAAGATTTTTTGACAATTCAGAATATGATCTGGAGTTAGTACCGGTTTATGTGAATCCAGTTGTTTTTTCCCAAAGGGAAGAATATCCTAAAATGGATAATTCCTACATTAGTATGAATTTAAAAGAAATAAATCAAAAATTTTTGTTACCTTTAAATATTGATTTTGGTGTTAGGTCTATTCGTCAGTCTCTAAACTATGCTGAACTTAACAAAGAGGTTTATGAAAATTACAGTAACAATGATAAAATTTCCCTAAATATTATCATTATTCAAAAAGTCCTACCTCGCTTTTCCTTTGATAGTAGCCAAATTTCCCAAAACGGTAGTAGTAAATTAGAGATATTAGAACTTCTCATTTCTCATCTCAAAACTCTGTTTAAAGATTATTACCATAAAACAGACGGTAGTGAAGAAATAGGTAAAGTTTCAAATGATTTTCTGTCGGAAATGATAAAAAAAGCCAAAAATAACCCTCAAATTGACTCTGAAATTAACTTTTTTGCATAATATAAAGGAAAGACATGATGAAAGATTTTGAAGTTCTAATGATTTCTATTGAATGGGAGTCATGCGATAAATATTTAAGTATCACCAAAAGCGCAAGGCCATTGAAACCAACAATAAAAGCTGGCAATATAAATACTTATGAATATGATATTGTTCTCTATACCAAAGAGGATGGTAAGTATTTTCAATTTTGTGTAAAAACACCGCACACACCATTTTTAAAAGGTAGTGATGGCAAATATCATGATCCTCTTTTTAATTTGAAAGATGATTTATGGATAATTAAAGGAGAAGAATGGGAGATAGGACAAAGGGGAATTGGATATCATCATTGTCCTTCTATAAATACAATCGGTAAAATTGAAATTGGCATTTTAGACAATTTAAAGCAGATTAAAGATTTTATTTCAATTGATATAAATAGCAACATTCTGGATTTTGACTTTGAACAACTTAAAAATGATTTTGAGGGTGAATTATGGAATTTAATCACCTCCCAAAAATCAAAAATAACTTCTAGTAGATTAGAGTTAAGATACTATGATAAAATATTCTGTTATTCAGAAAGTAAATCAATTATTGATTTTCTAAAAGCTTATGATGCAATTGAAAAAAAACCTAAATCTGAATTATTAACATCAAAAGGTATTGCGAAAATAGAGAAAGTAAAACCTATTGCTGAAACTTACAGAAAATTAGTAAGTATTGGTGGTAGTGCTAGGGTTTTACCTTCAAAAACATTTATTGAAAATTACGATATTTATGAAAATCGCTATTTATGTTTAATGTTAAATAGTATATATAAAATTGTTTCAAATAATATTAATTATACTAAGAAACAGTTAGAATCTTTGGAATATAAAATAAACGATAAAAAGGCTAAAATTAAAGTCTTAAATGATCCTAATCCTCCAGTTAACAGGGAAGAAATTATAGAAGAAATTTTATTGCAAGAAAAAAAAGTGCAAAATATGGAGGAAGAATGGCAAAACATTAGTCGTAATATGCCATTTGATAGTCAACAAAAATTTTATACCCTAAGTATATATATTAAATATAAAGATAAAAAATCCAATAGTGGGTTCTGGTGCAAAACCGATAAGACAGCGTTTTGTCTAATCAACTTTCCTTATGCGTGTTTAAATTATTTGGAAGAAGAACAAAAATATACATTTGAATTTTCTTTTATAAAAGATCGTGATATTAGAGTGGATAAAGGAAATATTTACCCACAGTTTACGATAACAGGAATAAAAAGGATAGAACCAGAAATTGAAAAAAATATATTAAATCAACGACTGAATAATAAACAAAAATTAGAATCAAATAATTGGGTTCAAATATTAACATCAAAGGATATAAAAGAAAGAGAAAATCAAGTCAGAACTCTAGAAAATGACATAAAAAAACTTGAAAAGCAAATTAAAGACTTAGATGAATTTGTAAAAGAACAACAAAAATTATTACCATTAATAGAACAAAGAATAAGAAAGACATTTTTTAAAACTATTAAATGGCAAAATATTCAAGGTTTTACACCTTCAATGACTTTTATTCAAAATATAAGTTATCGAAATGCTTTAAATTCATATAAAGAAATATTAGAATCTGAGGGAATAGATCTAGGAGTTTTTGATCTTTATGAGAAAGCTACAACTTATGGTATGAGAGAAATACCTCAAATTTATGAATTGTGGTGTTTAGTTTCTATAATTAAGACATTAAAAGAATCATACGGGTTTAAATACAACTCACGGGATACTCGTACACTTCTAAAAGTTATTAATCCTGAAAATAATAACTTGAATAATCAGGTAACTATTAATTTTGAAGAAAATTTGAATGGTAGAACAATTACTTTATATTATCAAAAAACACTCCCAAATAATAAAAGACCTGATTTTATCCTGGAAATATCCATTAATGATAGAAAAATTTATCTTGTACTTGATGCTAAATTTAAAAATTATAATTACAAAAAATCTTTGAATTATGAGATAAAAAATTTAAATGATAAATATAGTGACATGGATTATTATGTTTTTATCTTACACCCCTGTAATGATTTAACTGGTGAAAAGAAACCAGTAAAAATGACAAATCATGGAGGTGATAAAATTTATTTTGGTGAAGAAGATCAAAAACCTACATTTCCATTTCACAAATATGGATATATTATGCACAAACCAAATTTTACAGATAACCTAAAAAAATTAATTGGAATGGCTTTTGAGTATCTTTTAGAAAGTAATAAAAATGCAAAAGATGGAAATACAATAGATCCAAAACCTACTAATGATTTATTTTGTTTGAATTGTGGCGGAAAAAAAATAGATATTCTCACACATAGAAGGGGTGAAAACAAATTTTATTACACGGCAACTTGTAAATCAAAAGAATGTGGACACCAAATACACTTAGACTATTGCTGGAAGTGTCATACAAAACTATTTAAACATGGCTATTATTGGGACTATCATAAAACATCTGTTTGGAGTAGCTTTGATATTCATTGTCCCAATTGCGGTATGGCATTTGCAGATAAACCGTGAAATTGGCAGATAAATAGATTTTTGATATCTGACGCACCGTAGTAATGGCTGTGTTTTAAGCCTAAGCCAAAGAAAAATCTGTAAACTGCCGATATTCAGGACGAATAAACCCTAAAATAATATCATCCTTTCCTACTCCTAATTCCAATAATTCCCCAGTTATTCCCCTTTCCGTACCATCCCATTCAATGCAGATTTTACCATCAATAATTCGCAGATGAAACACCACTGCATGAACTCTACCTGTTCTATCCCAACCCGTATCCATTAACAAATAATTATCAGATTCTTGATCACAAATACATAAAGCCTCAATTTTTCCATGACTAGGTTTATACTTAGCGTGATTTCCAACAATACTAATTATAATTCTTCTGTATTTTTCTAACTTATCCATTGTACAATTACCTCCTGAATTGGATCGAAAATAATGTAATTAATCTGCTGTTGATCACTTAAAATATCTTGAATAGCTGGTTTAAGAAAAAAGTCTTGATAAGCAGCTTCAGGAATCGCTAAATATAATTTACGTTCTGGATTGATTCTTTTAATTAAACTAACATAAATATTATATTGTCCTAATGTTTTTTCTAATTCTGTAATTAAAGAAGGGCTATTAAAAACTTTTATTTCAATTACAATCTTTTGCTGCATCTTCTGGGCAGCAAATAATTTTTCTGCTCCTAAATCAGCATATAAACGCAAGCCTTTGTATTCTAGTATAAAGGGGTCATCGGTAATTACCCATCCATCTTTGGTTAGAGCATTTTTAACTTGATTGTGATATAAATCGTACTGTGGCATTACTAAATCAAGAATATTAACTTTAGCCTAACAAAAACCACCTTCATCACCCACACCTGTCAGCAAACTCTTATCATCTAACACTTTGCTGAGAGTCGCAAATACTTCCGCACCCCAACGCAATGCTTCTTTAAAAGAAGGCGCACCGATAGGAACAATCATAAACTCTTGAAAATCAACGTTATTAGATGCGTGCGCTCCACCATTGATCACATTCATCAAGAGTACAGGAAGCAAATTCGCCAAAAGTCCACCCAAATAGCGATAGAGAGGAATATCCAAAGCTACTGCACCTGCTTTGGCTGCTGCTAAAGAAATACCTCAAATGTGCCTGTAGAAGCCCCGCTAGGAACTTGTGCGAGTCCCACTGCACCACCAGCTAAATGTACTTCTGCTTCTAGGGTAGGTCTTCCCCGTGAGTCAAGGATTTCGCGGGAGATAATGGCTTCAATAGCGGTGTCTAGAAATTTAGTCATTCGTGGTTTGTCCTTGATTTTGAGTATGTCGTCAGGGTTAACCTTTACAGTTTACTAATAACCCAATCGCTAGTTTATGTGTTTCTGGGGGAAAATCGGCTGACATTAAAGAAGATTTCCAATCACGACGGGTGACAATGATCCCTGATTCTGACATATATTTCTACATTTTTGTATGTTATAATTTTCAGAAAATAGCAAAGATTATTTATGAATACAGTAGAAATTCGTCAACAAATTCAAGAATATGTTGATAAACTGTCACCAGAAAGATTATTAGTGGCTGTTGATTTTTTGGCGTATTTGGCAGATAAACAAGATAATGATGCTACTGAAGAGTTATTGAAAATTCAAGGATTTAAAGAAGATTTTGCTAAAGCGAAAGAAAATGTTAAAGAAGGTAAGGTAATTTCTGTTGAGCAACTTAAACGAAAATATTAACTATACGGTTGTTATTGGCATTGATGCTCAAGATTTTTTTGAATCTGCTTCTGCTACTTTACAAAAGAAGTTAGACAGATGTTTTGAAATTTTAAAGATTGAGCCGCGTAATTATCCTAATATAAAAGCACTGAAAGGTGAATTCTCAGGTTATTATCGTTATCGAGTGGGTGACTATCGAGTGATTTATGAAATTGATGATAATTCAAAGCTGGTAACTATTTTGCTGATTGCACATCGAAGTAAAGTTTATGAGTAGTTGCAATAAATATTCGTCCCTTCCCACCGTAACTTATCTCATTTGTAAATACTCTTTAAATACAGCAGATAAATTAAATAAAACTTTTTCTTGGACAACTGTTTTCAGTAAATATTGAATGTGAGATAATTCTTCATCTTCAAAGTCCATATCTGCACATTTTTCTTGAGTGATTAAAATTAAACTACTTTGATGTTCAACTTCTGTTATCATTGTGAAAAAATTTTGATAATTTTTATATTCATTTTGATAACTTCCTGCAAATTGACCACTAGCAAAAATATTTTCCAGATTATCAATTAGGTATAAGTGCGATTACAGCAGAACAAGTAATTACTGTCAGGTCTGTACGTCAGAGACTAGGAGGAAAAACAACATCTGTACCAAGTTCTAATTTTGAGAATTCAGTTCCATCTTCTTCATCTTCTTTAAGTTATAAAACCGATGATAAAGCAGTAAAGAAGCTGTAGCCAAATTATTCAATCCGATTAGAAAATTAGATGCAGAAAAAACCCCTATCGCGTTGATATATAATTCTGAAAAATGCTATGATATAAGCCAATCCCAAGCATTGTTATCAATTTAATTACTACCAAATTTTCCCCATATTCAAAACAAATCCTGATAAAACAGGTTCACAACTCACAGTATCAGGATTTTCTAAACACTCTTCTATTTGTCCAGGACGATAAATATAAACTCGGCGATTTTTGCGGTCAATTAATAACCCTAATTGGATTCCTGGTTCTTGCATATATTCCTGCATTTTCTCTTTTAAAGGCTGCAAATTATCAGAATTTGACCTTAATTCAATGACAAAATCAGGACAAATAGGTGCAAATTTCTGTTGTTGTGTAGGTGTGAGTTGATTCCATCTTGCTAATTTTATCCAGGAAGCATCAGGAGAACGTATTGCACCTGTGGAAAGTGTAAATCCCGCACTGGAAGAAAAGCCAATTCCTGAACCATTTTCATCTGACCAAATTGCTAACTGTCCAATAATATGAAATTCTCGATTTCCCGTTTCTGAATCAACAGGTGGCATAATTAATATATTTCCGAATTCATTCCTCTCAATGCGTAAATCACGGTTTTCTTGACAGAAATCAAAAAACTCTTCATCTGTCATTTGCATTGATGAGGGAAAATGTAATATCAAAGGTGATGAAATCATAATTATTTCCTCCATCTGAAATTAAAATCAATTTTACCACAAGCTCTTGCTGAAATTAGTTAAGATAGAATTGTCAACGACTGAGCAATTAAAAGCAGAATTAAACGCAAATATCGTGAAAATTCCCTATCAGTTATAAAATATAAGCATTGAACAAAGGTTAAATATGCGATTACTACATACAATGCTTCGCGTCGGTAATTTAGAAGAGTCCTTAAAATTTTACTGTGATGTACTGGGAATGAAGTTACTCCGCCGGAAAGATTATCCAGCGGGAGAATTTACCCTGGCTTTTGTCGGTTATGGAGAAGAAAGTGATCATTCAGTTTTAGAACTCACCCACAACTGGGGCGTAGAAAAGTATGATTTAGGTAGTGCCTATGGTCATATCGCCTTGGGTGTGCATAATATTTACGCTACCTGTGAGACCATTGGACAACTGGGTGGTAAAGTAGTCCGAGAACCAGGACCAATGAAACATGGTTCAACGGTAATTGCTTTTGTGGAAGATCCAGATGGTTATAAAGTTGAATTGATTCAATTAAAAACTCCAGAATAATTTAGGGTAGAGGGTAGGAAGAGAACTTCTTTACCCATTACCCAAATCCCCCCTAAACTTAAATTACAAGTCTAAAATCTAAAATTTTACAAATGCAGCCTACAGATCCTGATAAATTTACTGATACAGCCTGGGAAGCGGTAACAAAATCCCAAGACGTGGTTCGTGCTTATAAACAACAACAATTAGAAGTTGAACATTTAATTATCGCCCTTTTAGAAGAGCCTACCAGCCTAGCTACAGCCATTCTCACCCGTGCGGAAGTTGATTCAGTCCGATTCAAACAACAACTAGAGGCTTTTACCCAACGTCAACCCAAGGTTGGAAAAAGTGATCAACTTTACCTGGGGCGAAATTTAGATTTACTTTTAGATAAAGCCGATGAAATTAGAGCCAAAATGAGAGAGGAGGAAATCTCAGAAGGGCATATAATTTTAGCGTTTGGTAATGATGAACGGGTTGGTAGAAGATTATTTAAAAGCTTAAATATAGATATTGCTCAAGTAGAACTTGGGGTTAAATCGGTTCGCGCTACTCCCCAAATCAAAGCATCTCCAAAAGCAGAAGCGGATGTGCAAGAGGAAGCTTTAAAAAGATTTGGACGAGATTTGACAGAACAAGCCAAAGCAGGAAAATTAGATCCTGTGATTGGGAGAGATGATGAAATTCGCCGGGTAATTCAGGTATTGTCTCGACGTAGTAAAAATAACCCTGTGTTAATTGGTGAGCCAGGAGTTGGCAAAACTGCGATCGCTGAAGCATTAGCCCAAAGAATGGTAAATGGCGACGTTCCTGAGTCTTTAAAGAATCGCCAATTGATTTCCTTGGATATCGGTAGTTTGATTGCAGGAGCAAAATACAGAGGTGAATTTGAAGACCGTTTAAAAAATGTCCTCCGTGAAGTTACGGAATCAAACGGGCAAGTAGTTTTATTTATTGATGAACTGCATACCGTAGTCGGGGCTGGTTCTAATCAACAAGGGTCAATGGATGCCGGAAATTTGCTTAAACCTATGTTGGCGCGGGGTGAATTGCGTTGTATTGGGGCAACTACCTTAGATGAATATCGCAAATTTATTGAAAAAGATGCAGCATTAGAAAGACGTTTTCAACAAGTATATGTAGATCAACCAACAGTAGAAAATACAATTTCGATTTTGCGAGGTTTGAAAGGGCGTTATGAAGTGCATCATAACGTCAAAATTTCCGATTCCGCTTTAGTGGCTGCCGCAACTTTATCAGCGCGTTACATTGCTGATAGATTTCTACCAGACAAAGCTATTGACCTAGTTGATGAAGCCGCAGCGAAATTAAAAATGGAGATTACATCCAAACCTGCGGAATTAGAAACCATTGACCGGCGCTTAATGCAGCTAGAAATGGAAAAGCTGTCATTATCTGGAGAAGAACAGAGTATTTCTCCAACTAGAGAACGATTAGAACGAATTGAACAAGAAATTGCCAGTTTAACAGTTAAACAGCAAATATTTAATGAACAATGGCAAGGGGAAAAGCAGATTTTAGAATCTATCAGCGGGTTAAAGAAAGAAGAAGATGCCATGCGGGTGCAAATTGAACAAGCAGAACGAGACTATGATTTAAACAAAGCCGCTCAATTGAAGTACGGTAAGTTAGAAGGTGTGCAACGAGAACGAGAAGTTAAAGAAGCGAAACTTTTAGAAATGCAAACCCAAGGTTCGACTTTGTTGCGCGAACAGGTCACCGAAGCCGATATTGCCGAAATTGTCGCTAAATGGACAGGAATCCCTGTAAATCGCCTTTTGGAATCAGAACGGCAAAAATTACTGCAATTAGAAAGTCATTTGCATGAACGGGTAATTGGTCAAGAAGAAGCCGTTTCCGCCGTCTCTGCGGCTATCCGTCGCGCCCGTGCGGGGATGAAAGACCCCTCACGTCCTATTGGTTCATTCTTGTTTATGGGACCAACTGGCGTGGGTAAAACCGAACTCGCCCGCGCCTTAGCTCAATTTCTCTTTGATTCGGATGATGCTTTGGTGCGTTTGGATATGTCCGAGTACATGGAAAAACATTCAGTTTCCCGCCTTGTGGGTGCGCCTCCCGGATATGTGGGTTATGAAGAAGGGGGACAACTTTCCGAAGCGATTCGCAGACATCCTTATTCAGTAGTGCTGTTAGATGAAGTGGAAAAAGCCCATCCCGATGTATTTAATATTTTGTTGCAGGTATTGGATGATGGTAGAGTTACTGATTCTCAAGGAAGGGCTGTAGATTTTCGCAATACTGTCATAGTTATGACTAGCAACATTGGTAGTGAACATATTTTGGATGTATCTGGGGATGATTCCAAGTATGATTTAATGCGTAATAAGGTGATGGAAGGTTTGCGAAGTCACTTCCGTCCCGAATTTCTCAACCGCATAGATGACTTAATTCTTTTCCACGCTCTTAATCGTTCAGAAATGGGGCATATTATCCGTATTCAACTCAAACGGGTGGAAAATCTGCTCAAAGAACAAAAAATCTCTTTCGAGATATCTCAAGCCGCTTGTGATCATCTTGTGGAAGCTGGTTATGATCCAGTTTATGGCGCACGTCCATTAAAACGCTCAATTCAGCGCGAGGTAGAAAATCCTCTGGCTACGAAGTTACTGGAAAATACTTTTGTTTCTGGTGATACTATCATCATTGATAAGGTTGAAACTGGGTTAAGTTTTAGTAAAAAACTTTAAGCATTTTCATGAGTAAATAGGGGGCTTTCTATGGAATTGATTTCTTCTTTAGGGATTACAAGTTCGCAATATCTTTCTAAGGAAAGATTTATTAGTTATCATCATCAGTCGCGGTTATTGTTTTCCTTGGGTAGTCAGGTTAAAAATGTTCTAGAAATTGGTATTTTTAATTCTTTGCTTACAGAAATACTCCGACAAAGTAATTATAATGTAACTACTGCGGATATTGATCCTAGTCTCAAACCAGATATAATCTTGGATTTGACGGCGGACTTTACACTACCAAAAGATAAGTTTGATGCAATTGTTCTGTTTCAGGTATTAGAACATTTTCCTTATGAAAAATCTGAATTAGCATTGCAAAAACTCGCCGCAATTACTAAGAAATATTTGGTGATTTCGATTCCCAATGCTACTGAATATCTGTCATTGCAAATCAAAACTTCTTTTTTGCTTAAAGCCAGACATTTACTCTGGGAAATTCCCCAATTTTGGAGTACAACACCACTTTGTGATGAACATTATTGGGAATTGGGATTGAAAGGATATCCCAAAAAGCGGTTTTTGGAATCTGTTGCTAAAGCTGGTTTGATAGTGAGGGAAGAATATGTTGATCCTACTTTCCCATATCACTACTTTTTGATCTTAGAAAAAATATGAGTGCGATCGCTTGTCTAATGCCAATTCTGTATAAAGATGCCCCAAATTTAGAAAGGAACGAACCACAGAGGCACAGAGAACACAGAGGAGGAAAAGACAAGGTTACAAAATTCAACGCAGCTTCATAAAGAAATGGTATAAGATCATGAGAATATCCTACTCGGTTTTCTTTTTGGTGGGACGTTTCCGTTCTGATTTCTTCTTGAAACCTACTGCTTGGGCTGCATCACTATCTGACCCGAATTGACCTTTTACTGCTTCTTTCATGGCTAAAACAGCATTATGGAACTCCCATTCTGCTTGTTTGGCTGCGTCTGCGGAGGCTTTAAATAATGCTTGTTTTTCGGTTTCTTCTTGTTGTCTTGTCACCATTTCTGCATAAGCTTTTTGTAATGCTTCTGGTGTGGCTGCTACACGAGCAGTGGTATAACCAGTTACGGCTTTGAGTCCGTTGTAAGAATCTATGTCTTGCTGGAGGTTGCTAGGGGTGATGCGGCGGGTAGTATCTGGGGCTGGCATGATAACTTTGTTGTTGAAAATATTTGTATCAGTTTACTATACAATGTGTATTTATGGCAATACGTTATTTAGATTTTTTATTTGAGTAGATTTGGATTGCTAAACAATGCTTATGTATTGATATCTAATATTTTTGTTTTTTATGCAATGCTTAAAGAATAAATGACAATGGTTTAAAATCGCAATTTAATCTTTTTAGTATTACTAATATTAAGTTGTTATGCTTGGTTTAATGGAATTGAGGGCGGGGAAACCCCGCCCCTACGGGCTTTATAGTATATGGCTGTATCTGTTTATTGCGGTTTCTGTTGCTGTAACCAGGTTTCTAAATCAGCAACTTGTGAAAAATCTAACAAAGCATCTGCTAAATTTTCTAGTTGTTCTATAGACAATAATTGAATTTGCTCGATTAATGAGGATTTAATTTCACGAAATCGGCGATTTATTAGACGTAAAATCAAATGTTCTTCACCATCTCGTCTAGCTTGTTGTTTATCTCGTTGATAAAATAGTGCTAATCGCATAATTAACTCCTTATTTTCTATATTTAAGATAGTTCTTCCTTATCAAGTTCAGGATAACATATTTTAAATGAGATGTCAATAGATTTATTACCTTTTTTTGGCGATGCTTTTAAGATGTTAAGGGTTAATGTTTTATTGGGTTGGCAAATAGGGTTATTATTTTTTTCTCAGGCAGAGACGCAGAGGCACGGAGAGTTAAATTATCTATTTGCGAGATGGTTCTTCCTTATCAAGTTCACGATAACATATTTTAAATAGGAAGTCAATAGCTTTATTATCTTTTTTTGGCGATGAGTTATGAATGGATGATAAAAATATTTTTTTGGATTGTTATCTGATGCTTTGGGAATAATTGTCTGAATCAGGATGTCCAGGATTATAGGATTTACAAGATGATATGTATAAGAGTCATTATTGTGGATAATTTAGGGGTTTTACTTTAATTATTGCGTCATTTTCTATCTAAGCAGTTTTCTGTCTATGGTTTTGGTAGTTGTTTTCAATGATTTTTTGTAAGTTAATGATGAATTACGCGAATCAAAATTGGTTTTGTGAGAGTTTCCCACAAAATAGCACTATATTTATTTAACTCAAGCATGATCTTCTTCAGGATTTTAGTAATTTATCAAGCATTTTGACACTTATAATCCTGTAAATCCTTTAATCCTGGACATCCTGATTCAGACAATTTTATGATTGCATTGTAAACCTGTTTTTATGTATTGCTATCCGATGCTTTTGGTTATTGGTGCAAAGACTCTCGAATAGATAACAATAAATCAGGATCACTTTCTATCTGTTCTAGTAATGCTAATGCTATTTCTGTATTTAGTTCGGGAAGGTTTGCTCGTTGAGCAAGTGCGTCAAGAACAGCAAATAATGTATCTTTTTTGCAATGCAAAAAGCTCATTACGTATAAGGTTTTTACCATAAGTGCTGCGTTTTGCGTATTGGGGTGTTGATTTCCTAATACTTTTTGATATATTGCTAATGCTTTGTTAAATAATTTTTCAGCTTCTTTATATTTATTTTGTGCTTCATATAAAAATGCAAAATTGTAATAGCTTTGTGCTACGTCAGAATGTTCTGTACCGAGTTGAAATTTACGTATTTCTAAAGACTGAAGATAGTAAAGTGCTGCTTTATTATATCGTCCTTGATTTTTATAAAGTAATGCTAAATTATGAAGACTTTGTGCAACATCAATATGACTTGTACCTAATTGGCGTTTTCTAATTCTTAAAGATAGGCGATATAAAGATTCTGCTTTAATGTAACGTCTTTGGCAATGGTGCAATAATGCTAAATTATTAAGACTTTGAGCTACATCAAGATTATCTGTACCTAGTTGGTGTTTTCTGATTTCTAAAGACTGACAACAGAAAGATTCTGCTTTAATATAAAGTCCTTGGCAACTATACATTAATCCTAACTCATTTAAAATTTTTGCAACATCAAGATGATCTGTACCTAGTTGGCATTTTTTTATTTCTAAAGACTGACGATAGAGAGGTTCTGCTTTATTGTGTTCTCCTTGAGAATGGTATAACCGTGCTAAACCATTTAAACTGTAAGCAAATTTAATATCTTCTTTGTTTTCACACCAACCAATTATCTTTTTTAAATGTGGTTCAATTAAATTGAATGTTATTAAATTGATTGGTTGATTGATATTACTAGCAACAATGGCAAAAATATCACAATATGCTTGTTTAATTTGGCTGTAATCAGAATGTTGTTTCAGATGTTCACTAAAATAGTCGTGAATAAGCAAATGTAAATTATAAATATTTTTTTCAACAGTTATCACTAGATGCCGTTTTATTAAATATTTTAACCAACGGTCTTTTAAATTATCCTCATTAAATAATTCACCTTGCAACTGTTGATAAATTCTTGTCACAAAATCCCAACGAATAGGAGAAGGTGCAAAAGCGGCTAAAACACAAGCGAGATATTGTGCTTCTGGTTTTAATTCCTCCCAACTTAAATCAAATGCAGCTTGTAAACCTCTTTTTGCTTGTATTCCTCCCGGTACTTGTTCTGGTGACAGTGAAGGATGTTTGACTTTCTCTCGCAATTTATCACCCATTGCTAACAATGATAAATCCTGATAATCTTCATCATCTAAATAATATCCTACCAATTCTAAAGCTAAAGGCAAATATCCCAACTCATAACAAAGTAGTTTAGCCTGTTCTGGTTCTGCATCAATTCGTGATTGTCCAATAATTGCAGCTAATAATTCTACTGCTGCTGCTTCTGACAAAACTTGTAATTCTAACTTTTCCGCAATGCGTTTATCTGGTGTTTCCCGCGAAGTCATTAATACTCGCAGAGAAACTAAATCCTTTGGTGGTAAATAGGATTCGATATCTTTATTTAAACTAGATATATCATCAAAAATCAATAATACATTTTCTGTTTGGTATTTCCATTGTTGCCAACAATTATTTACCATTTGTTGAGTAGATAAATTTGCTGGTAAATCTGCTTTAAATCTCCATTTAGTCAAAGCGATAATTTCCCCAGCCATATTTTCCCTATCTCTGACATCAATATAATAGACTCCACCAGTAAATAATGATGTACATTCTGGTAAATTTGCATATTCTCGCACCAGTCCAGTTTTACCAATTCCTCCCATTCCAGAAACAACACAAACGTTTTTACCACTTTGCAATAATTGATGGAGTTTTTCTAATTCCTCTTCTCGTCCAAACAATCCACCCTCACGGGGTTGAGGTGGTGTGAAAGGGTTTCCTTTTAGTTGTGAGGGAGGTTGAGGAAAGTATTTTTGTAGGAAAATTTCTAAAACAGCTTGTAACCTTTCTTGATTGAAATGAAAATGATCACCAATATTGGCTATACCACCTTCAACTAACGTTTGAAAGCCTTTAGCATTGCCATAATTGCTTTGACGAAAACTTGCTGCTAATTCTGAATCATCTTTGAAAGCTTGCTGCAAATCTTTTGCTAACTGTTCAGGACTTGCTTGAGGATGACTCTGAATTAACTTAACAGCCATCTGACATAGTTGTTCTATTACTATTTTCATTTCAAATTATTCCTGTTAGGAGTCTTTTAAATATTTCCAAAAATTAAATATGTTTGATTCAGAACCCTTGTAGAGACGTTCCATGGAACGTCTCTACATTCTTTGTTGGAGATGTCTTTGATCTTATTTTGGATCATTGATATGAATTTCCCCAATGTAAGCTGTGCCTCCTTCTACTTTAGTTTGCCAGCCTCTAGCATTGTCAGAAATGTTTTGTGTCATACTGCTGTTATCCTGGATTTTGCCAATATTGATTTGATGTGCAATATTTTTTATCTGTTCTGCAAAATCGCTGTCCTCTTCCATAACGACATCCAGATATTTAGTAATAGTTGGTAAAGCTGCGCTATCTCCTTTCTCAACTTTAGTCAATGCTTCATCAACGTTTGGAGATGTACCCCGCAACTTATTTAAAATAGTTTTCCGCAGTTCGTCCATTTTAGCGATCGCTTCTGTGGTAAATTTCTTGGCAAGTTCCCCAGATCCTGATTTAATAAATTCTTGGAAAGCTAGGTTTGCGATAGTGCTTGCCGTTATAACTGTAAATGGATCTGTCATTGTTTTTTCACTATGAGTTTTAAATGGTCGAATATACCCATTGCATCATAATTACTTAAATTTAGCAAATAAGTTTGCTACAACTTTTTACCTAAAATTCTCTTCCCAGTCCCCATTCCCCAGTCCCCAATCCCCAACATGGTAGTGTAATCCGAATCATAATGAAGAGGTATTCCTGACCCCAAAAAGGATAAAATCACGGAAAAATGATTTTCATAAAATATATCTGCAAGTAAAACCGACGGATAACTATGCTAGAACAAGGCAATATCAGTATTCATACCGATAATATTTTCCCGATTATCAAGAAGTCTCTCTACTCAGACCATCAAATCTTCTTGCGGGAACTGGTATCCAACGGGGTAGACGCTATCCAAAAGTTAAACATGGTATCCCGCGCTGGGGAATACAATGGGGAAATTGGTGAACCAGAAATTACCATTAGCATTGATAAAGACAACAAAATCCTCTCCATTACTGATAATGGCATTGGAATGACAGCAGAGGAAGTCAAAAAATATATTAACCAAGTTGCTTTCTCTAGTGCTGAAGAATTTATTCACAAGTATGAAGGTAAGGCAGATCAACCTATTATCGGTCATTTCGGTTTAGGTTTCTACTCTTCCTTCATGGTAGCGAAGCAAGTAGAGATTGATACTCTTTCCTATCAAGAAGGCGCACAAGCTGTGCGTTGGACTTGTGATGGTTCACCTAAATTTGTTTTAGATGAATCTCCTCGCACCACTCGTGGAACTACAATTATTCTCACATTAGAAGGAGAAGAAGAGGAGTTTCTCGAACCAGCACGAATTAGGAATCTTGTCAAGACTTACTGCGATTTCATGTCAGTTCCCATTAAAATGGATGGGGAAGTTTTAAATAAACAAAAAGCTGCATGGCGTGAATCTCCCAGTAATCTTAAAGAGGAAGATTATTTAGAGTTTTACCGCTATTTGTATCCTTTCCAAGAAGAACCCTTGCTGTGGGTACATTTGAATACAGATTATCCCTTTGTGATTAACGGGATTTTGTACTTTCCGAAAATGCGTCCTGATGTAGATGTTACCAAAGGACAAATTAAATTATTCTGCAATCAGGTGTTTGTTAGTGATAACTGTGAGGAAATTATTCCCCAGTTTTTGATGCCCATGCGGGGCGTGATTGATAGCACTGATATACCTTTGAACGTTTCTCGGAGTGCATTACAAGGCGATCGCACTATTAAGAGAATAGGAGATTATATCGCCAAAAAAGTCGGCGATAGACTCAAAGAATTATACCGCGATAACCGCGAACAATACGTAACAGCCTGGAAAGACTTGGGAACATTCGTGAAATTTGGCGTTCTCAACGATGATAAATTCAAAAAACAAGTTGAAGACATCATCATCTTCCGCAGTACAGCCAAATTAGAAGCCCCTGTAGCCGACACCGCAGCCGTTGAAGTTCAATCTGCTGACGGTGATGTTTGGCAAGATGTTACCCCAGCAAACGCGACTAGCATCCCCTACACCACCCTCAAAGAATACCTAGAACGGAACAAAGAACGTCACGAAAACAAGGTATTCTACAGCACCGATGCAGCTACTCAATCCACATACATAGAACTGCACAAAAATCAAGGTTTAGAAGTCCTCTTTATGGACTCCTTCATTGATACCCACTTCATTAACTTCCTCGAACAAGAATATCGAGATGTTAAATTTACACGGGTAGACTCTGACCTCGATAATACCCTCCTCGATGACAAAACTGGCGAAATTGTTGACCCCACCACCAACAAGACCAAAGGAGAAGTCATTAAAGAACTATTTGAGAAAGCCCTCAACAAGCCAAAACTCAACATCCGCACCGAGTCCTTAAAATCAGATGACCCACAGGGAACACCACCAGCAATGGTATTATTACCCGAATTTCTCCGGCGGATGCGAGAAATGAGTGCTATGATGCAGCAACAAAACGCTGAATTTCCCGAAGAACATATTTTACTAGTAAATACTGCTCACCCGTTAATTCAAAACTTGGTTAATCTCAGTCAAGGCAGTATTATTCAAGGTGATGGTGAATCCCCATCCAGTCAATTAGTTAATATGATGTGTCAGCACGTTTACGATTTGGCACTTATATCGCAAAAAGGCTTTGATGCAGATGGGATGAAATCCTTTGTCGAACGTTCTAATGACGTACTCACCAAGCTAACAGAACAAGCCAGCAAATAGAAATTACTCTCGATTATTTCAATGTAGAGACGTTTCATGAAACGTCTCTACTACATATTTTGCTCATTACCTTTTTCAATGATTTCCAGTCATCTAGCCTGGTTTGCAGATATAATAGGAAGGTTGTCTTTAAATAACACTCTAGGAGATATTTATTATGTCCCGTCGTTGTCAACTAACTGGTAAAAAAGCCAATAACGCTTGTTCCGTTTCCCACTCCAACCGTCACACCAACCGTCTACAACACGTTAATCTGCAAAACAAGCGGGTTTGGTGGGCTGCTGGTAACCGTTGGGTGAAATTGAAACTTTCCACCAAAGCTATCAAAACCTTAGAATTCAAAGGTTTAGACGCAATGGCAAAAGAAGCAGGAATCAACCTCAACCATTACTAAATAGCAGGGAATAGGGAACAGGGAACAGGAAACAGGGGAAGGAAAAGTTTTTTGATTATACTTCTTTTCTTTCTTCTTTCTAACTCCTGACTCCTGACTCCTGACTCCTTTCATTAAACACTTTTTAAGTTAATTATACCTCGATCAAAAATTCTATTTTTAGTATCAATAGCACTCACTTCCATTCTATCTGCGTACACATCATAGGCTGCAAAACTCAAATCACTGGTTGAATATTCTGTCCATTGAGAACGGCCAACCGGACGATTACCTGCACCAGCGCCACAGATTAAATAGGTAGTTCCATTAATAGCGCGAGTTCGTTCATAATTATGTTCATGACCATTGATATAAAGCTGAACATTGTATTTTTTAAACAAAGGAGTAAAGGTTTTAATAAAACTTTTATTATTCCCATAATGACCAGATGAATAAATAGGATGATGACCAAAAACAACTTTCCAAGGGGCTTTACTCAGACTTAATTCTTGATCTAACCAAATTAATTGATTTTTCCAATCAGCATTACCATTAGTGTCTAAAGCAAAAAACTGAACTTTATTTTGACTAAATGTGTAATAACGTCCCTGCATATTAAAACCAGGATATTTAACTTGGGGAACACCATTATCAGTGCGAATATCATGATTACCTAAACAAGCATGAAACTTGACACCATTTTTTAGTAAAGCTTGATAGGGACGTTCAAAAACTTCATTTATTTTCTCAATTTCCCCATTATTATAGATATTATCACCAGCTAAAATCACCAAATTATAAGGATTTTGCTGATGATAAAAATTCATAGCATTAGCTACAGCATATTGTCCTTTTGTGCCAGTTCCCGTATCAGCAACGGAGACAAAACGCAATAATAAGTCTTTTTTGACTGGTTTAGCGGCTATTGCTGATTCTATGAGAGAATTTGTATTTAATAATTTCCCACCCAAAAATCCAGATCCTATGGTGCTGATTCCACTTAAAAACAAAAATTGACGGCGGTTAATATTCATAATTCATTAAATGGCACAATAATTGATTATAGTCAAAATACAGCACTTTCCGGTGTTATGAGGTACTTATGTAGCGGGCAAGATGCCCGCACTACAAGAGTTTCATAATTCAAGTTTGTACCTCATTAGAGCGAAATTTGCTGTATGTTTTCTCTGTTTTTGATTCGCTAATTTGGGTAAAAGTTCCATGTCAGGAGAAAAACGTAGAAAATCAAGAAATGAACCCGCAGCTATACTTTATCAAAAAAATCAACCAATTTGGAAAACGACAATTATCCAAGTTTTGCGGGGAACAATTGGTGTTTTAGAAACTACAGTAGTGAAACTGGAGACAGAAACACCCGCTGATACTCAGAAAAAAACTAATTTTTTATCGCGTTGGGATGGATTTTTAAGGACATTCCGCTTATTTTTACCATCAAATATATCTAACAATGTGTCAGATACGGTGCTGACAGGAATTTTTGCTGTAATTTTTGTGGTGACAATAGGGATAAGTACATTTACATTTATTCCTAAATCTGCTGAAGTTGCAACTGTTCCCCCAGTAGAGGAAGTTATCCCCCCAAAATCAGTTATAGAACCGGAAGTAATACCAACCCCAGTTATAGAACCGGAAGTAATACCAACCCCAGTTATAGAAACTGAACCAACTCCAATTCCAGTTATTGAATTAACACCTGAACAAGCTTTACTAGCAGCAATTGAAAATCAGTTTTCAGAAATTAGCATTTCCGTGAAGAATACCAAAGACAAAAATATTATTTCTCAACTCATAAAACCTCTTCAAGCTAATTTCCGTACCAGCGATTTAACTGTGGAAATTAGTGATATTTGGTATGATCTGGAAAAATCCCAACAGAATAAACTAGCTGCGGAAATATTACAACGTTCTCAAGAACTGAATTTTATCCATTTAGAAATTGTTGATTCTCAAAAGAAAATAATTGCCCGGAGTCCAGTGGTGGGTAATGAAATGATAATTTTTAACCGCTGAAATTTGATAGATGTTTGTTTTACAGCACTTCCCGGTGTTATGAGGTACATATCTAGCGGGCAAGACTTGTACTGAGCTTGTCGATAGCGCAGCGTGGCGTTAGCCATAGTATGCCCGCACTACAAGAGTTTCATGATTCAACTTTGTACCTCATAAGAGCGGAAACTGCTGTATTAAGAAATGTTAATATCACAAAACATTTCATCTTGATTTCATACTGCCATGAAAAGCTATAATTACAGTTAAACACATAACTGGGTGAAAGTATTTGCAATAGTTAGGTTTGATGACTTTTACTATTAAATCTTCATATTCTCAAAGAAAAACAAGTTATGAAAAGCAAAAATTTAATTTATGGTTTGATTGGGTTAGTAAGTAGTAGTGCTGTGAGTGGATTATTACTCGTCAGTAACACACAAGCACAAAGTCCCAATTCTGAACACAGTTCTCATCATTCATCTAAACAAGCTAATCCCCCCAAAAAAGGGATGATGATGCAAACAGATCAGCATTTTATCGAAATGATGATTCCACACCATCAGCAAGCAGTAGAAATGGCTGATATCGCATTCACTCGCGCACAACATCCAGAAATTAAGAACCTCGCGGTTGCTATTAAAAAAGATCAAACCAGCGAAATTGAACAACTGCGAACCTGGTATAAGAAATGGTACGGTAAAGAAGTACCTGTAATGGCTATGACTGATCAAGGAATGATGGCAAATCATGGAAATATGGGACAACAGATGAACCCAGACATGATGAAAATGCCGATGAATTGCAAAATGCAGTGCATGAATATGGATTTAGAAACATTAAAAAATGCACCAGATTTTGACCAAGAATTTATCCGTCAAATGATTCCTCATCATCGGATGGCTGTACAAATGTCGCAGATGATTGCTAAAAAAACTACCAAACCACAAATCCGTAATTTAGCCAAGTCTATCATTAAAAGTCAAACAGCGGAAATTAGGCAGATGGAACAATGGTATCAAAATTGGTATAAGTCCCAGCCTCTGTAAAACATTGTGAAAACCGGACTCGAAAATTTTAGGGTGTTTTCGACTCGATAATTGAGGTAAATTTGATAAAGTTTCATGTCTGATTCACCCTAATAATTAGTATTATTAAATATAACTTTTATATATGCGGTTATTATTAGTTGAAGATGAACATGATTTAGGAACTAGTATTCATCATGCTCTTACCCAGCGTGATTATATAGTAGATTGGGTTGAAGATGGACAAACGGCTTGGGATTATCTGAATACAGTACCACAAAGGTATGAAATTGCAATTTTAGATTGGATGTTACCCAAGTTATCAGGATTGGAATTATGTCAAAGATTAAGAGGGCAAAAAAATCAATTACCAATTATGCTATTAACAGCTAGAGATAGCATGAATGATCGGGTTACGGGTTTAGATGCGGGTGCTGATGATTATCTTGTTAAACCTTTTGGGATGGCAGAATTATTGGCACGGGTAAGGGCATTACAAAGAAGATTACCAAATTTCCAACCACCGCAATTACAAATAGGTTCATTAATGTTAGATTATAGTAATTTTTCAGTTGTGAATTTAGGATTAGAACCTTCTTTACCAATTATCCTTACAGCCAAAGAATTTCAACTACTAGAATATTTAATGCAGCATCCTCAACAAATCCTAACTCATGAACAAATTCGCGCTAGATTGTGGGATTTTGAAAGTGATACAGTGAGTAATGTTGTGGCTGCACAAGTGAGATTACTAAGACGCAAATTATTAGAATGTGGTTTTCCTAAAGCCATTGAAACTATGCGAGGTTTTGGTTATCGTTTTTGTGGATAATAGATGGTGTGTTACCAGGGTTGAGATCCCCGACTTCTGACATTAATTGATAATTTATTAACAAGATAAAAAAAGAAGTCGGGGATCTTATATTTACAAAATATCAAATTAGATGAATAATAATTCAATCTTTAATAATTCTCGGTTAAAATTAGCCTTTACCTATGCTGGTGTGATGGGTGCAACTTTATTAATATGTGGTTATGTTGCTCATATTGTGATGATTCAAGCTTTTACTCGCACTGTTGATCGAGAGTTAGAAGTTTTTGGCAAGGTATTTGAGGATAAATTAAAGACAGAGTTAAAAGTTCCTGGAGAATTATCTATTACAACTCAGAAATCTTTGCCAGGAATTTGTTTTAAACAAAAATCTTGTTTACCAATTAAATCAGAATCAGAGTTACTGGGTTTATTATCAGAAGGATATTATCTCCGGTTTTTAACACTATCAGGAGAAGTAATTGCAGCTATTGGTAATAATCCCGATGAGTTTCCTCCTAATCTACAAATTCATCATTCTTACGATATTCAAAATCGCAATGGTGAACTATATCATTTACATTTAATGCCCTTAAAAATCAAAGGGAATCAATTGTGGGGATACTTACAAGTAGGGCGATCTATACAACGATTAAATGACTATATGAATAGTCTACATTGGTTATTAGGATTGGGTGTTCCCTTTTCTATGATCTTAATTGGTGGTGCTGGTTGGTGGTTAGCAGGTTTAGCTATGCGACCAATTGAAAAATCCTATCAACAATTACAAAAATTTACGGCTGACGCAGCCCATGAATTAAGAACTCCGATTACATCTTTACAAACAATTGTCGAAACAAATTCAATTAATCAAGAAGCTCAAAAAGCTTTGGAGAGACAAATCAAAAGATTAGTAACTTTAACCCAGGATTTGTTATTATTGTCTAGGGTAGAAAGTGGTTTACAAGAAGCAAAATGGCAGGAAATTTGTTTAAATGATTTAGTGGCAGATGTGGAAGAAGAATTAATGCCAGTAGCCATGAATGCCCAAGTTTTATTATCTAGTAATATTCCGATTGAATCTTATTTCTATATTCAAGGTAATGAAGGTCAAATTTATCGAATGTTGTTGAATTTAGTTAGTAATGCTATTAAATACACTCCTGAATCTGGGGAAGTAAAAATTAATCTGACAACTAATGATCATCAAGGTTTAATTACTATCAAAGATACAGGTATTGGTATTCCTACTTCAGATATTCCCCACATTTTTAATCGCTTTTATCGAGTTAATGCAGATCGTTCTCGTCATACAGGAGGATCTGGATTAGGTTTAGCGATCGCTTTAGCAATTGTCCAAACTCACAAAGGCAAATTAGAAGTACAAAGTGATGTAAATAATGGCAGTACATTTACTGTAATTTTGCCACTCTTTTCCAAAGTAAACAGCTAATTTCAACTAACATAGATGTAATCATGGCAATAGCAGCGGCCATTGCGCCATTCATACCTTTGTTAATAGCAAAAGTGGAAATTATTAATAAAGTTCCTGTTCCCAACCATGTAGATAGATTCACATGACCTGTCCGATTTTCACTGACTAAAAAACCTTGAATTGCATTTTGTAAAGCCACAAATAATGGCACAATTGCACAAATCAACAGAACTGGTTTAATACTTTTAGCTAAGGTAAGATCATTACCGATAAAACTTTGAACGATGCGATCGCCGATAGGTGTTACACTCATTAATAATAGTAGGCTGGAACAAGCAGCACCCACACTCATAGCAAAAGTCAGTAATTGCTTATCGCTCACTTGATGGCGATATTTAATCACCATTTGCTGTACCATCCGGGTAGAATTGGCAATTACTAGAACCAGTCCCCAAGCCGCAGACCAAGCAGCAATAGCAATTGTCGAATCTTCAGCGCGGGCAAGAATGCTAATTAATATCGCCCTTCCGCCCCAAACCACCATCATCGAATTAGCTAGGGGGAGATAGAATTTCCATACCTGTGCTAAATTGCGGGGTAAATTAGGTTGTTCTATTTGTGGTGGTAAAATTGCCCCACTGCGACGGGCAAAAATTGTCACAACGATAGCCTCGACTATCACCCCGCCCATAAGCCCTAAGCCAGCAATTACGCCCCCAGATATTTGGTAGAAAAACCCGAATGTGAGGATTACGGCTAAAGTCAATAACCTGCAAATACTAGCTTTAGCCACAGCACCGGACTGACCATGATAAATTAATAGTCCTTGAAAATAACGCCGCCAAGCGATCGCAAATGGCCAACCGCCCATTAGTAATAATACTTGACTAACTGTAGCTAACATTGCCGAGGGTATGCCCAACAGACTCACACCGACAAAATTAAATATGATCGGTAGTCCCAACAAACTTAATAAAAAAGTTAATCCTCCACCTACCAATAATGTAAATCGCCACAATGCCTTGCGTGAATCTTGAGAACCCGCTAAAGCATTAGCAGCGTGCAAAATCATAATAATTGGACTTTCAAAAAATATCGCCAAAGATTTAGCAATACCTACAGCCGCTAAGTTAATTTGAGCATCAGGAAGATGAGCCAATGTAGTAGTCATCATCGGATCACCACAGGCCATAGTTACATCACTGAGGGATAAAGGCAAAAATTCCCGCCATAACGTCCCTAAACTAACTGATTTAGATTGAGATTCTTGTAATTTCATATCATCACGAAGCTATGTGTGCAAAAAGCGCAAAAATCTAACTTTTAAACTCTTACCCTTTGCGCCTTTGCGCCTTTGCGTGAGAAAATTATCTTGATCACTCTTGACTCCTACCGACAATATCCAATGGTACAGGTAGAAGATTAGTAATTGCTGCGGTGAGATGGGAATGTTGAAGGATGTTGATATTTTGTGCTGTTAACCAATCGGCATTGTAAACTGTTTCTAAATACCTATCGCCCCGGTCAGGATTAAGTAGTAACATAGTTTGGGGTTTAGTAAATCTTCGGGCATCTGCTAAAGCAGCAGCCACAATTGCACCAGTGGAAGCACCTAAAAGCATACCTTCCTGTTTAGCCAAACCATGACAAACAGAAAACGCCAAACCATCATCCACGCTATAAGCCGCGTCTAACATTTGCGGGTCAAAATTGGGGGGAACGAAAGATAAACCCAGTCCAGTCATCTTATAGGGGTGTCTGGGAGTCCCAAAAATTGCCGATCCTGCCACATCTACACCGATAATTCTTGTTTGGGGATAATACCGTTTAAAATAGCGACTGATACCGCCTAACTGTCCGGCTGTACTGACTCCAATCACTATAGCATCCGGCGCACCGCCAAAAGCAGCTTCAATTTCCCGCGCTGTCCAAATTGCATGGGCATCAGTATTACTAGGATTTTTATGTTGACAGGGATACCAAGCACCAGCAATATTTGCAGCTAATTCCTGGGCTTTTGCCATTCTTGCTACCTGCATTGAACCCTGACTATCAGCCTCACTCAAAGGCACTTCTACCAATTCTGCACCATAAGCAGTAAGCATTCTTCGCATTGTTACAGGGGTTTTGGCATCAATCACAATCATCACCCTGTATCCCTTAGTTGCGCCTACAATTGCTAACCCAATCCCAAAGTTACCAGAACTAGATTCAACAATTGTCCCACCTGAGCGCAATAAACCTTGTTTTTCGGCTTCATTCACCAGATAAGCCGCATTTTTTTCCTTAATACTCCCACCAGGATTACAAGATTCTAGTTTGAGATATAAATGATGATCTTCACAACTTGGGTGAATTCGATTTAATCGGACAATGGGAACTTTACCTAATGCTTCTGTCACCGTGGCAAATAGCGGTGATGCTGGTAAGCTAGTTTTCAGGGTTAGTTCTGGGGAGCAAGTAACCATCATTAATAACCAAATACTGTTCATCTCTAAGGATGCCAACCTTAGATGAAATAGAGATGAAATCAGACACGCCAGGGAATAACGAACCACAGAGGCACAGAGGTCACGGAGAAATGAGGGTTATCTCGTTCCCAGTCTCTGGCTGGGAATGTGGGCTAGAAGGCTCTGCCTTCAATAAGATTAGAGACAGAGCCTCATCAACTGCATTCCTAGTCAGAGTCTAGGAACGAGATATGGTAAAGATTTGAGCTTAAATTGACACCAATGAACATTGCTAAACTCTTACAGATACAGCAGTTTCCGCTCTTATGAGGTACAAAGTTGAATCATGAAACTCTTGTAGTGCGGGCATCTTGCCCGCTAGATATGTACCTCATAACACCGGGAAGTGCTGTAAGTTTAATTTTCTAATGTAGAAATATAAGCTTTAACTAACAAATCAATTCCGGTAATTGCCCCACCCACAACCACAGCATTAGCCCCCAAATCTAAGGCTTTTCTCGCCATTTCTGGTGAAGAAACACCTCCTTCACAAATCACAAAAGTATCAAGATTTTCGATGATTTGGGTGAGTAATTCCCAACCAGGAGGAGAGAAATTTTTAGTTTGGGCAGTATAGCCAAATAGAGTAGTTCCCACAAGATCTGCACCTGCATTCACAGCTAATTGTGCAGCTTCATAGGTATCTACATCTGCCATAACTGGCTGATTTAATTGCTGATGAATCAAATTAATAATATCTGCTAACTTTTCATCACCAGGACGATTTCTAGTAGTAGCATCTATGGCAATAATATCAGCACCTGCTTCAGCTACGGCCACAGCATGATGAAACTGTGGTGTAATATAAACATCAGAACCTGTGATTATTTGTTTCCAAAGTCCGATAATGGGAACTTGGACTTTTTTCCGCACCGCTTCGATATGAATAGGTGTGTCAATTCTCACTGCTACAGCCCCATTATTCACTGCTGCTTGTGCCATTGCGGAAATTACATAAGGATCATGTAATGGGGAGTTTACAGGCGCTTGACAGGAAACGATTAATCCTTTTGGTAAATTAGTCATGTTTGATATTGTCTAAAAGTTGTAATAAAATACTGTCAGTAATGCTTTATTTCTTGAATAATGCTGAGTAATTCAGTTGGACTATAAATAGGCAAACTAGCAGTTTTAAAATCCTTGCTATTTCGAGTTACAAAACCATCAACACCCGCATAAATGCCTGAATGATATAAAACAGCATCCTCAAAATCAGGAAAATCTGAATTTATCGCCGCTTTCAATATCACATCATTAACCTCCGATATCGCAAATAAATTAAGCAATTGATTAATAGAAACCTTGGCTGACTGCTTTCCTATTGATTTAGTTAACAAATAATCAATCGTAGTTATCGTTGTCGCACAAAGATAACCTTGAATAATTTGCTGCTCAACAGCATTAAATAAATTAATAGAGAAGCTAACGAAAGGCTCACGCTCTAGCAAAATATCAAGAACAATATTGGTATCAAATACAATTTTCAAAGATACTTCTCCTCTAAATGTTTTTTATAGTCTGCTACATCAACATGATAACCTTTCAATATACCAACTAGCGATCGCGTAATTGGCAAAATTTCATCATTGCTAGTTTGGTGTAACAATTCTCTCTGTTCAACTAATAAATCATGGGTGGCTCGTCTGCTTTGCTCTTCTAATAATATTTTTTCCACAGCTTTCTGTACTAATAGCTGCATATCAGGCATTTCCAAAAGTTGTTTTCCCAACTCATCAGGCAACTCAATTTTAACTTGCATAAAATCCTCCATTAAAACGGCGGTTTAATTCCTAATTCTTCACAGAATAATCCAATTATAGCATCTGTGACCTGACTTTCTTGTTCAATGGCTTCTTTAGGTTATGGGGGTATTCTGTATAGTTAAAGTTTACCCATTGTTGATCTAGACTGTGCGATCGCATTCTTTTAATGGCGCGACTCAGAAAGAATTAGTCTTCACCAAAGTACAAATATGCTGGCATAGTGGTATGTCAATTGTATTGTCGTACATGAACATAAGCTCTAAACCTACTATTTAAATTTTATTTCATTGTAAATACCTATTTTGTGTATTATTTATATAATAATCTCATCCTCTCTTGTATATGCCAGTAGAAGCTAAAGTTTATCGAGTTCTCATTGCTAGTCCCAGAGATGTTGAAAAAGAAGAAAAAATCATCAGAGAGTTAGAGATAGGACGTAATTTACCATGACATACTAGACATAGCCGGACATTCGTGGTATGATAGGACAAGCAACAAACTTAGTTCTATCAGATGACAGTAAATTATGTACCTCCAAGAGTCGCTGCTACCAGATTGGGAGTCAGCACCAAAACGCTTGAAAGGTGGCTTGAAGACGGGAAAATCGAAGGCATCTTTACCCAAGGTGGTCAAAGACGATACAACCTCGATTCAATTATCCCTGTTCGACATGGCAATCCGCCAGACGAGCGAGCCACCCTTTTATATGCCAGAGTTTCAAGCCGCAGTCAGAAAAACGACCTTGAGCAACAAGTTCAGTTTCTCCAGTCTCGTTACCCTGACGCAGAAATCATTACCGACATCGGTAGTGGACTCAACTTCAAGCGGAAAGGTCTTCAAACCTTACTGGACAGAGTTCTCGGCAACACTTGCAAACTTATTGTCATTGCCCACAAAGATCGGCTTTGTCGCTTTGGATTCGATCTTATCTCATGGCTCTGTGCTAGGCAGCAAACTCAAGTATTGGTTCTCAACCAAGCGAACCTCAGTCCAGAACGCGAAATGGTTGAAGATATTCTTGCCATTATCCATGTCTTCAGTTGCCGATTGTACGGACTCAGAAAGTACAAAAAACAAGTCGCTGAAGACAGTGAGTTACCGAGTGTATCCAGTAAAGGAACTTGAGTTTATTTGGAAAAAATGGGTGGCTGCCGTTCGCAAGGTTTACAACATTTCCATTGCCTACTTAAACGAAAATCAAGGCTTTAGTAAGGTTGGTAAAAAAGGTGGAAAAATGGGGTTTAGAACCATGCTTAAAGCCTCCGGTTTAATCCCTCAATGGTGTTTAGATTTGAATGTTTCTAAAATACTAGACAACGCTTCAATGGCAGCATATAAAGCCTGGTCAGAAACAGCCAAAAACCCCAAAACAATTAATAAAGGTAAAGACAAAAAACCGCATCATCAAGCAGGACTAAGGATTGCTAAGTTCCGAAGTATCCGTGACCAAAAACTAACCATTCAATTTGACCCGTCAGCATATAAAAATGGTAGATGGATGGTATCAACAACTAAACATCTACCGCGTCCTGAATTTAGAGGACAAGATTTTTGTGTTTTAACTGACGGGTCTTCAGAACTCACCTACAACAAGGGTCGCTGGTTTGCTCACTTCCCTGTAGAATTGCAGCAGACCGCAAGTGTTACAAATAAAATAATTTCACTTGACCCCGGCATCAGAACTTTTATGACTGGTTTTGATGGCAGCGACTTCTTAGAGTTTGGGAATGGAGATTTCAACAAAATAGCTAAACTTTGCTCACACCTTGATAAGCTTAAATCAAAACATGATCTAAGCGTTGGACACAAATTCAAACGTCTTAGATACAAACTTAGACTGGCGATGGAAAGACTCAGAACTAGGATTAAAAATCTTCGCTCTGAGTGCCATAAACAAGTCGGTTCATATCTAGCCAAAAACTATGATGTGATTGTACTTCCTACCTTTGAGACTTCCCAAATGGTTGTCAAAAAGAAACGGAAACTGAGAAACAAAACGGCTAGAGCAATGATGACTTGGGCATTTTATCAGTTCTCTCAAACTCTTGGGCATTTGTGTAACCGTTACGGTTCCAAATTAGTGAGAATAACTGAAGAATATACGTCGAAGACCTGTACTAAATGCGGTCACGTTCATAGAAAACTTGGTAGTTCTCAGAACTTTATTTGCCCTAGCTGCGGTTATGAAATACCGCGAGATTTTAATGGAGCCGTGGGGATTTTCCTCAAGGCAATGTGGGATACCACCTTTACCAACTCAGTTGGTGATGTTGTACTGGACATTCACGATATCTCAGATGTCAGGGAATGTCTCGGTTAAAAGTATCAGAATTTATTACCAGAAAACTGACGTTAATGATTTATCCAAAAGATTTAGATTCTATAGATTTTTATGAACTTGAGGACTTTATTAAGTCAATTTGCTTTTGAGCTTTATATGTCCGAGATGCTTGTTCATTAAATTAATATCTATATAAATTATTCCCCCAACCAAAGGGGGAATACTAATGTGAAAGCAGAAGTTTAATTTCTTTGCATAAATTCCCGCAATTCATCAAGACTATTGACAGTTAAAATGCTCCTTTGGATGTTTTTTAACCGTTCTAAATCAGCAACCTGTGATATTTTGGGCATAAATTGTAAACCTTCTTGACTAAATTTTATCTCTAAACTTAGTTCAATAGATGACAGTATAGCTTGTCTTTCACCCCGTTTTTCACCTTCTCTGAAAATCTGTTGATACCAAGGAGACTCTTGTAATATTGCCATATCCCACCTCATGATTTGTTGAACTAAGGCGCTATCTAGTACAAAGGTAGCAAAAAAAGCCATAACTGTTTCCAACTGGCTTAATTTTTCATCAGCACGAAGCATTTGCAATGCTTGTCTAACTGTTGATTCTTCTCCACCACCTTTGAGAATTGGTACAAAGGGAAGCAGCGAGGGAATAGGTTGACTCAAAGCTATTTTTACATCAACTTCCCAAAGATTGATCACTCGATAGTCTTGTCGCGCTTGTAAGCCAGCAAACTCTGATTCATAGCGTTTAGGAATTTCTGTTTCACTTTCTTTGAGAATGTTAATTAATACAGGGTATGTGGGAAGATCATATTTTTCCTCTGCTAATGCCGCATAAGCCCGCATTCTTTTGGGCATTTCTGGCTTATACCGTAATTGTAACTCATTGAGAACAAGGAATTCGCCGTACTGGGGACTGGTGGCTTTGACTAATACATCACTTTCTCTGCTTATCCATTGAAATTCGGAATTAAGAATTTCTCCGGTGGTAATGTCGGGGATTTGTGTCACCCATTTTACCCAATTTTCGGGACTGAGGCTGATTAATTTTTTAGTGCTGATATCGGCTTTTTTGACCATCAGGGATTACTATAAATTACTGAGTATGGTTTTAAATTTATCAGATAAATTTGCAAGCTGTTATCAATGTTAAACTAATATTTACTGATGAATTTATTTATTGCCTTATTTAAAAATAACGTAAAAAAGCCCAAGTTTTAAACTCAAAATTTCCATTATTAATTACCAACTATGCACAGAATCAGCGCCACACCAGGCGGATTAAATCAGTCGGAAGGTTTATTTTTCCTCGCACAAACTCCTGCCCCTTTCGTGTTGATTACAGCAGCCGATACTGATATTCAAACCCTAGCGGCTGTAGTTCCCAAATTACCTAGAGAATTTCCTGAACTCCGAGTAGCCAACTTATTACAACTACAGCAAGAAATAAGTATAGATGCTTATGGTGAGCAAGTTTTAGAATCTGCCCAAATAATTGTGCTTCGTCTCATAGGTGGAAGTTCTTACTGGGCTTATGGTTTGGAGGTGGTACAGGAAATTGTACAACGTCATGGCACAACTTTGATTGTGATGCCAGGAGATGATGGACTGGATCTTGATTTAATATCAAAATCTACGCTTTCGGAAAAAATTGTTCAGAAAATTTGGCAATACTTTCAAGAAGGTGGCATAGAAAATTTCCTCAACGCGTTGCAATTTATCACTGATACAGTCCTATCAACAGCATTTAATCCACCAGCACCCCAATCTGTTCCCCGCGTGGGATTGTATGAGAGGAGTCAGGAGAAGAAAGAAGAAGAAAGAAAGAATCAGCCTAAAGTTGGGATTTTGTTTTATCGCGCTCATTATTTAGCAGGAAATACCAAGGTTATTGATGCTTTATGTAATGCTTTGGTAGAAAAAAATTTACAACCTGTACCTGTTTTTGTTTCTTCATTACGTGAACCTGGTGTCAGCGATAAGTTATGTGAATTGTTTGCAGAAGAAAATAATAATCATGTTAGCTTGTTGATGAATACTACCAGCTTTTCCCTAGCAAGTTTAGAAACAGAAACACCACAAACTGAAATTTGGGAAAAATTAAATGTTCCTGTTTTACAAGTAATTCTTTCCGCTAGTTCCGTTGAACAATGGGAATCACAATCACAAGGTTTAACACCCCGTGATATGGCGATAAATGTGGCATTACCAGAAGTAGACGGGAGAATTATTAGCCGGGCTGTGTCTTTCAAAACTTTGCAAACTCGGAATCATAAACTAGAAACCGATGTCGTAGTTTATGAACCTGTGAGCGATCGCATTGAATTTGTCGCCCAACTGGCTGCAAACTGGGTACGATTGCGGGTAAAACCACCCCAAGAACGCCGTATAGCTCTAATTTTAGCAAATTACCCCAACACCAACGGCCGCCTCGCCAACGGCGTAGGATTGGACACTCCTGCCAGTTGTGTAGAAATTCTCAAAGCTTTAAAATTAGCTGGTTATGAACTGGGAAATACTTGTACTGAGCGAAGTCGAAGTATTCCCGAAACTGGAGACGAATTAATTGAGATTCTCACATCTAGCGTTACTAATGATCCAGAAGGAAAAGATTGGAAACCAATCAACCAAAGTTTGTCAGCAACAGAATATAAAAACTATTTTTCTACCCTACCTATAAACATTCAAAAACAAATTATCGAACGTTGGGGAGAATATTGTTCCCAATCACCAATCACCAATCACCAATCACCATTTCCCATTTCTGGAATTAAATTTGGGAACGTTTTCGTCGGCATTCAACCATCAAGAGGTTACGATCTTGATCCTAGTTTAAATTATCATGCGCCAGATTTAGAACCAACACATAATTATTTAGCCTTTTATTATTGGGTACGAGAATCTTTTCATGCTGATGCCATAGTTCATGTTGGCAAACATGGCAACTTAGAATGGCTACCAGGAAAAAGTGTCGCTTTATCTAATACTTGTTATCCAGAAATTGCCTTGGGACCAATGCCCCATTTATATCCATTTATTGTTAATGATCCTGGAGAAGGTTCACAGGCAAAAAGACGCGCCCAAGCCGTAATAATTGATCATTTAACCCCACCAATGACCCGCGCCCAATTATATGGACCATTGCAACAGGTAGAAAACCTAATTGATGAATATTACGAAGCCGAAAGTTTAGATCCTTCCCGTTTACCAACAATACGAGATCGTATTCAAGAATTAGTCATCAAAGAAAACCTATATAAAGACTTAGGAATTACCAACCCCAAAGACATCACCAACTTTGAAACCTTAATCTTAAACTCCCTAGACGGTTACTTGTGCGAACTCAAAGAAGCCCAAATCCGTGACGGCTTACACATATTCGGCCAATGTCCCCAAGGAACACAACTGCGAGACTTAATAGTAGCGATCGCCCGCATCCCCAACCGCCATTATATCGGCATTACCAGAGCGATCGCCAAACAATGGCAAATAGACATAGACCCCCTCACAGACAACCTCTCAACCCCCTTCACCCCACCGATAACCCACTTTGCTCCTTTGCGCCTTTGCGCGAAACTTAAATCCTGTCATATCATCGGCGATGTCATCGAACTCCTAGAAATAGAAGCAGCCCACTTAGTAGAACAAATAATCGAGGGAACAGAAACCCAAAATTGGATAAGCGACAAACTCCTCCCAGCCCTGCGAAAAACCAGCGAAGAAACCACCAACCTATTACGGGGACTTGATGGCAAATACGTCAAGAGCGGTGCTTCCGGCGCACCCACCCGCGGCCGCCCCGAAGTCCTGCCCACAGGTAAAAACTTTTACGCTGTTGATATTCGTGCCATACCCACAGAAACCGCCTGGGATATTGGCAGAAAAGCCGCTGAAACCCTGATTGAAACCTACACCCAAGAACATGGAGAATATCCCAAAACCCTGGGTTTATCCCTGTGGGGGACAGCTACCATGCGGACTGGTGGTGATGATATAGCCGAAGCTTTAGCTTTACTTGGTGTGCAACCCGTTTGGGATGGTGCAGCGCGACGAGTAGTAGATTTTGAAATTTTACCTTTATCCATTGTCGGTCGTCCCCGTGTGGATGTCACCCTGAGAATTTCTGGCTTTTTCCGGGATGCTTTTCCTAATTTAATCACCTTATTTGATCAAGCTGTGAAAGCGGTTTCGGCTTTAGATGAACCAGCAGATCAAAATCCTCTAGCAGATACAGTTCGCAAAGAAACTGAACAATGGACTCAAGAAGGTTTATCTTTAGAAGTAGCAGCCGAGCGATCGCAATATCGCGTTTTTGGTTCAAAACCAGGGGCTTATGGTGCAGGACTCCAAGGACTAATGGCCTCCCAAAACTGGGAAAATGATCAGGACTTAGCCCAAGCTTACACAAATTGGAGTGCTTACGCCTACTCCTCTAGTCAGGAAACAGGGAGCAATAATGTGGAAGCTTTTGAACAACGCTTGAAGCAAATGCAAATTGTCCTGCATAATCAAGACAATCGAGAACATGATTTACTCGATTCCGACGATTATTATCAATTTCAGGGTGGTTTAACCGCAGCGGTGCGTTCTCTTCAAGGTAAAAATCCTGAAACTTATTTTGGTGATAATTCCAACACATCCCAGCCCAAAGTCCGTCAACTTAGTTCAGAAATTGCCAGGGTTTATCGTTCTCGCGTGGTTAATCCTAAATGGATAGCTGGAGTTATGCGTCATGGTTATAAAGGTGCATTTGAAATGGCTGCAACCGTAGATTTTCTCTTCGCTTACGATGCTACCGCCCAATGTGTTGAAGATTATATGTATCAAGGTGTTGTTGAAGCATATTTAGAAGATGCTGCCGTTTGTGAATTTATCCAAGATAAAAATCCTTGGGCATTACGCGATATTGCAGAAAGACTACTAGAAGCAAATCAGCGCGGGTTATGGCAAGATGTAAGTATACAAACTTTAGAATATCTCCGCAATTTAGTCCATCAGGCAGAAGCAACTATCGAAGAAAAATAATTTAATTTAGGAAACGAACATGGAAAACCTTGCGTATTTACATTTAGCCTTTGCCAATGAAGACATAGAAACCACTGAGTTAATATCTCTCAGTTCTTTATTCAAAAAAGCAGCAGCACCAAATTGGCAACTCTTTTCCAGCAATGCGTGGAAATACATGATTCCTCTGGTTCTTACTTTATCTATTCTTAATAGTGTTAGTAGTGTTTTCGCACTCGAAACCGAAAATAACAGCAATTCTGTCAAAAATCTAGCACAAAATTCGACATCTCACGTTGAAACCGAAAATAACGGTGATGTTGTGAAAAATCTAGAACAAAATTCGACATCTCAGGTTGAAAAAAGCAACAAACAATTTATCAGTACAGCCCCTACAACCCTCACTACGCCACATAATATCATTTCTGTAAGCAACAAACGCAAAAACCCCAATTTCTTTGTTAAAGGTGATGAAGGTGCCGATGTCAAAGTTTTACAAGAACGCTTGAAAATCGCTGGTTTCTATTATGGCAATTCCACAGGGATTTTTGGTCCAATTACTCAAGAATCTGTCAAACGATTCCAAAAAGCTTATAACCTCACAGTTGATGGCATTGTTGGTAAATCCACATTAGCGAAATTACCAGCGGTGACTGATGAAAATGACATAACTACTTCCCAAAAATCAGATAATCAAGATACACTTAGTTTAGGCGATCGCGGTGAAGCCGTCAGAATTCTCCAAGAACAATTAATCATAGCCGGATTCTTAAAAAATCAGCCCAATGGTTACTATGGTTCTAACACAGTTGATGCTGTAAATCGCTTTCAAAAACAGCACAAACTAGAAGCTAGTGGTATGGCTGGACAAACCACCCGTTCTAAGTTATATAGTTTAGTTAAAAATTCTGCCAAGAGTGATTTTACCACTTTAGAAATTCAAAGACGACTACATGAAAAAGGTTTCTATAAAGGTCAAATCAACGGCATGATGGCATCTGATACCAAAAAAGCAATTAGTCGCGCTCAAGAATTTTATGGTATCAGCCTTAAAGATGTTAAAAGCGGAAGTTTTTAATCCCGCTTTCTCAATGCAGTTAGATTCCCGCACTACTTGATTCATCTTCCAAAATTGCAGATGTCTATCCGTTCTATAAAACTTACCCAAAATTACCAAAGTCTAGACACATCTGGACAGCGATAACCTTAGTGTTTACTTCCTGCTTCATCACGGTCTTAGAATGGCTTCTAAGAGGTTTTTCCGCTCCACAGGCAATCTCGGTAGAACTTACCGTTTCTGACCGTAGTTCCTAAAAGGAACCCTATAATACCAAGTTCCTAGTTATCTAAATAGGCATTAATGCCCTTTGGCACTTAGGACATACAGCATGAATTGTCATTTGACAATCTAATAAATGGAAACCTTCTTTTTGGGCTGTTTTTCCGCCAATCTTTAAAATTGAGTCATTTTTAAACTCAATAGTCGAATTACAGCGGACACAAATTAAGTGATGATGGTGATGGGGATAAGGCTGATTAATTTCATAATGTTTATGCCCTTCACCTAATTCCAACTCCCGCAAAATCCCCATTCTCGCCATCAACTTTAAAGTGCGATAAATAGTTGATAAACTAATTCCTTCACTGTCAGCTTCTAAGCGATGATATAGATCCTCTGCGCTTAAATGCTCACCTTGGGGGAGTTCTTGAAAAATATGCAGAATTGTTTCGCGTTGTGGAGTTAAACGCCAGCCACGGTCGTTTAATTCCGCCTTGAGTGAACCAGTTGTGTAGACAGTCATACTAAATTTTCTCAACAAAGCTCATTAATTGAGAATATAACAAATGTTGGGGTTGATTTGCAACAATCATTGCCTATTGAGAATATTTGCTGATTGTCAGTTGTCAGTTGTCAGTAGAAAATATCTTTCTATTGCCTCCTGCCTCCTGCCTTCTGCCTTCTGCCTCCTAACTTAATGACTCTAGATAGTCGCGGACTAGGTTACGGCGTTTGGGTTGGCGGAGTTTTTGCAAAGCCTTGGATTCAATTTGTCTGACTCTTTCCCGTGATAAATCAAGGGCGCGGCCAATTTCTGCTAAAGAGTAAGCATGACCATCGGATAAGCCAAAGCGCATTAAAATCACATCACGTTCCCGACCAGTTAAATCATCTAGAAGACTATGCAAATCTTTATGTAAAGATTCCCGCATTAACATCTCCTCTGGAGTAATCGTATCAGTCTCTAACAATTCTCCTAATTCAGTATCTTTATCCTTCCCTACCTTGGTTTCTAAAGACACAGAACGAGGAACTCTCAATAATACTTCCCGGACTTGGGCAGGTGTCATATCTAACTCAATTCCCAGGTCTTCTAAAGTCGGGGTACGACCTTTTTCTTGGGCAATTTTCCGTTGCGCCTTTTTAATTTTGTTGAGCTTTTCGGTAATATGAACAGGCAGACGAATAGTCCGGCTAGAAGTAGCGATCGCCCTGGTAATACCTTGACGAATCCACCAGTAAGCATAGGTACTAAAACGATAGCCCTTGGTGGGGTCAAATTTCTCCACGGCTCGTTCTAAACCTAAAGTCCCTTCTTGAACCAAATCCAACAATTCCAAACCCCGATTTTGATACTTTTTAGCGACAGATACCACTAAACGCAAATTCGCCTTAATCATGTGGGATTTGGCTTGCAGTCCTTGAGTTTGAACTTGTTCTAGTTCTTCTACTGTTAAATTAGCAATTTCGGCCCAGCGTCTTTTGCCATTGGCTAGGGTAGGTTTAAGATCAGGTAAACTTATGCCCGCAGTAGTCGCCCACCGTTCTAAAGAAGGGCGGTGTCCTAATTCTGCTTTCAACCGCTCCTGTACCTCCATTAACCGCGAATAGGGGATAATTACAGCATCTCCTTCAGCAGCAGCAGCACTAAGCATTAATCGCATTCGTAAGTATCGCTGTACTTTTTGGGCTTCAGCAACTTCCTCATCTCGTCCCAATAACCGGACTCGGCCAATTTCTTGCAGATAGAGACGCACTAAGTCGGTACTGCGTCTGGTACTTTGCGCGGCTAAAGCTAAATCAGATTCAATCGCAGCCATGTCTAAATCTGGCAAATCATCATCATTATTGATTTCAATATCCAAAGGTGGACTAGGATTTTGCCCGTCGTGGGCGGCATTTTTATAAAAGGATGTTGCTGGCATGATGTCTCAAATTACTCCAGGTAACAATAGATTATGGTTAGCTAAAATTACGGTTATCTAATCAACTGTTGCTATTCCGTAACTCGTCATCAAATAACACGGTTTGGGTTTCGATGTACAATTCTTTGCAAAACTTTGTACTAGTACCGCAGGGCGGAATTAAAAATTAACAATTAAAAATTAAAAAGCAGATTGTATAAGCTTTTTAGGGATTTTTAATGGTTATCTTACTTACGCTGTACTGTACTAGTCCAAGCGCGGAGGAGAGGAGAAAACTTAATTTATCAACTTTTGGACTGTTTTAACTGGATAGTTATTTTCGTCACAGTTTACTAGTTTGAAATAATACATTTTTAACTTACCTTTGGGGGTTAAAGTCCCCTGCTTCTACAAGCAGCGGGTTTTGCGTCGGGGTAAAATCCCCGTTGCAAAACGTAATTCTAAATTCTAAATTCTGCATTCTTTTAATGAGTCGTTTGTTGCTAGTATCCGTGTGATTAAACAAATAGCTATGGAAATCTTTAGCCAGATTTTCAATTATGATTTAACTGGTCAATAATACCATGCTTAGGAATATTAACGGTTATTTTTTTAACTGATTATAAACTCACTTCTAATTATGATGATGTTTATAAACTACATAGTCATATTTACATCACTCAAAAAGTAATTTCCTGACAATTTGACAAATTTTTTCTAGGGATTTTGCGGTAGTCATTTAATTTTAATTGGACACCTTATCCTGTCAGCATTTCTCCCTTATTTACCAGATTTGTTCTGTGGGAAAATTATCAAATTCAGGTTTGATATCTCGGATCATCAGTTTATCTAACGCTTGTCTGGGTGTAACTGCTCCTTCAAGTAGTTGATAAACTTGTTCAGTAATGGGAATAGCAATACCTCGTTGTTGGGCAATTTCCATTAATACCCGACAAGTGTTCACACCTTCGGCTGTACCTGGAAGATTTGCCAGAACTCCAGGCAGCGTTTGTCCATTGGCTAATTGATAACCAACTTGATAATTACGGCTTAAAGGGCTGTTGCAGGTTGCTAATAAGTCCCCTAGACCAGATAAACCATAAAATGTTTCCGTTTTCGCACCTAAAGTATTACCGATTCGTACCATTTCGGTTAACCCACGGGTGACTAGGGCAGCTTTGGCATTTGTGCCTAAGTGTAACCCATCACATACACCAGCGGCGATCGCTATCACATTTTTCAGTGTTCCTCCTAATTCTACGCCCACAGGGTCAGGGTTAGTATAGACACGAAAGCGACTAGAAGAAAATACCAATTGGACTGTTTGGGCAGCTTTGGTATTTTTACTCGCTACTACCGTTGCTGCTGGTAATTCCTGGGCAATTTCCTGGGATAAATTCGGACCCGATAAGACCACAACAGGAGAATTAGGAAAAGCTGCTTGCCAAATTTGCGAAGGTGTGTATGTAGTGTGTGGTTCTAGTCCCTTAGTTGCAGTCACAAAGATTGTCTGTGGAGACAGGGGGCAAGATTGCACCATAGAGGCCACATCTCTGACCCCTTTCATAGAAATAGCCGACAAGACTATTTGAGCATTTTTATTTTCTAATACTTTTTCTAGAGGTTGCGAGTCAGAACGTGACCATAAATGCACCTGATAATCATTAATAGCTGCTAATTTAGCCAAGGCTGCACCCCAAGCCCCCGCACCAAGAATAACGACAGATTTTGAATTTGGTAATTGGTGATTGGTCATTGGTAATTGGTAATTGGTGATTGGTGATTGGTGATTGGGGTAGAACAACTGACCACTGACCACTGACAACGAACAACTGACTATCTGGGATAACGTTTCATTAATTCTCTGACTTGTTCTGCATGATAGGAGCTTCTTGTCAAGGGTGAAGAAACAACTTGTAAAAATCCTAGTTCTTCCCCAAAAGTTTGCCAGGCGGCAAATTGCTCAGGTGTGATAAAATCAGATACTTGTAAGTGTTTTTGACTGGGTTGGAGATATTGCCCAATTGTCAAAATATCACAATCTACTCTTCGTAGGTCTTCCATGACTTGGCAAATTTCTGCATCTGTTTCACCCAAGCCGACCATAATACCAGATTTGGTGTAAGTGCTGGGAGAAATTTGGCGCGAGCGCTGTAATAATTCCATTGTCCGCTCATAATTTCCTTGGGGACGCACACGGCGGTATAAGCGAGAAATGGTTTCTGTGTTGTGGTTAATTACTTCTGGTTTAGCTTGGAGAATGATTTCTAAAGCTTGCCAATTACCGCATAAGTCGGGAATTAATACTTCTATTGTTGTATGAGGCGAAACTTCATGAATAGCATTAATACAGTGGACAAATTGAGATGCACCACCATCAGGTAAATCATCTCGGTTAACGGAAGTAATCACGACGTGATTAAGCTGCATTCGCCGCACTGCTTCCGCTAGTCGTGTCGGTTCGGTGGGATCTAATGCTTGGGGTTTCTTTTCAAAATCAATATCACAGTAAGGACAAGCCCTGGTGCAAGCTGGACCCATAATCAAAAATGTGGCAGTACCCGCGTTGAAGCATTCCCCAATATTGGGACAGGAAGCCTCTTCGCAAACGGTATTCAGGGCTAAATCCCGCAAAATTTCTTTAACGTTACCAACACGCTCCCATTGAGGCGCTTTTACTCGCAACCAGTCTGGTTTTACAGTCACAGTCTACTTTTACCATTTTAGTTATACAAATCTTATGGTAGCAAGCAAAGACCTTTGTGGAAAAGAGAAAGTTTGTTATTTTCTGCTGATTGTGGTAATATCTTTTTATAATGCCATTTTTGTGGCGGGATGTGGCGCAGCTTGGTAGCGCACTTCGTTCGGGACGAAGGGGCCGCTGGTTCGAATCCAGTCATCCCGATTTTAGACTTTACAGCACTTCCCGGTGTTATGAGGTACATATATAGCGGGCAAGATGCCCGCACTACAAGAGTTTTTAAAGGCAACTCGTTGATTATAAATTAACTATACAATAGTTTATGGCAGTATAAATTATGTTATGCCTACGGCACGCTGCGCGAACGCGCAGAGGTACAAAGGAGCAAAGGCGCAAAGGTTAAGATTTTTATTTTACCTCTTAGGTGTAGAATTTTAGTCAAGTTATTAATAATAGAAATTCTAGAATAAAGCTAAATGTTTGAACAAACTTTTAAGAATATTGATGATGTTCTCTGGAAAGAGGCAGGTTGTACTACAGAATTAGATTACACTGAGCAAACTTCATGGCTACTGTTTTTGAAGTATTTGGATGATTTGGAGCAGGACAGAGAAGACAAAGCCAAATTAGCGGGGGATTCCTATCAGTTTATCATTGATGAAACCCATCGTTGGTCTGTTTGGGCTGCACCTAAAGATCAAAATGGGAAATTAGATCAAAATCATGCGCTGACTGGTGATGATTTGATTGATTATGTCAACCGCAAGTTATTTCCATATTTACAGGGTTTTAAGGAACGAGCTACTAGTCCAGATACGATAGAATATAAGATTGGCGAGATTTTTAGCGAGATTAAAAATAGGTTTCAAAGTGGTTATAGTTTGCGGGATGCTTTGGAATATATTGATGAATTAAGATTTAGATCCCAACAGGAAAAACATGAGTTATCCCATCTCTATGAAGCGAAAATCAAGAATATGGGCAATGCGGGGCGTAATGGTGGGGAATATTATACACCACGTCCTTTAATTCGGGCAATTATTCAGGTTGTTAAGCCGAAAATTGGGGAAAAAATTTATGATGGTGCTTGTGGTTCTGCGGGTTTTTTATGTGAAAGTTACGACTATTTAAGACAGGGTTTCGGCTTCGCTCAACCCAAGGGTAATCTGACAACTAAACAACTGGAAATACTCCAGAAAAATACTTTTACGGGTAAGGAAAAGAAGAGTTTGGCTTATGTCATTGCGATCATGAATTTGATTTTACATGGCATTGATGCGCCGAATATTATTCATACTAATACTTTGACGGAAAATCTTAGTGATGTTCAAGATAAAGATCGTTTTGATGTGATTTTAGCAAATCCGCCATTTGGAGGGAAGGAACGGAAGGAAGTACAGAATAATTTTAATATTAAAACTGGAGAAACAGCGTTTTTATTTTTGCAGCATTTTATCAAAATGTTGAAGGTTGGCGGTAGGGCGGCGGTAGTTATTAAAAATACCTTTCTTTCTAATTCTGATAATGCTTCGCGGGCTTTGCGTCAAGAGCTTTTGAGTAGTTGTAATTTACATTCTATTTTAGATTGTCCTGGGGGGACTTTTATCGGGGCGGGGGTGAAAACTGTTGTTTTATTCTTTGATAAAGTTCCCTTCGACTCCGCTCAGGGAAAGCCTTTAGACTCGATTCAGATGACACCGATTTTTAATCAAGGGAAGTCTATAAATGAACAAATGGCGACTCGGAAAATTTGGTATTATCAATTAGATCCGGGGCGGAATATGGGGAAAACTAATTCCCTGAATGATGATGATTTACGGGAGTTTGTGGAGTTACAATCTACTTTTTTGGAGTCGGAAAAGTCTTGGTTGGTGGATGTTACGGATATTGATCAGGAGAGTTTTGATCTGTCGGTGAAGAATCCGCATAAGGGGGAGGAAGCAGCTTTACGAGAACCCCAGGAAATTTTGGATGAAATTGCGATTTTAGATGGGGAAAGTGCGGAGATTTTGGCAAGTATTTTACAGTTGACAGTTAACAGTTGATGGACTGTGTTAGGCTTATTTTTGGTGTCTTTTTTTTGTTCTAAGGTACTATGAAAAATATCAAAATCATTGTCGAAAAACACCCTGATGGTTATGTTGCTTATCCTTTAGGTATTCAGGGGGTTGTAGTGGGTGAGGGTGATACTTATGAAGAGGCTTTAAATGATGTGCGTTCGGCTATTTTATTTCATATTGAAACTTTTGGAGAATCGGTGCTTGAATCTGAATCTTCAATACTAGAGGCTTTTGTGGCAGAGGCAACGGTATAATGACAAAGTTTCCGGTTGATGCTCCTAAAGCAAAAATGATTAAGAGGATGTTTGAAAAGTTTTGAATGTATAGACTGACCCCTCTCCAAACCTCTCCCCTGCAAGGGGAGAGGCTTTAAAACCCCCATTCCCTTGCAGGGAAGGGGGGTAGGGGGGTTAGGTTTTTGGAGATTACGGGTTTGATATAATACTTTTCAAACAACCTCTAAGGTGCTTGAAAGTTTTGGATTTTTAATAGTACGAGAAAAAGAGCATATTTCTATGATTAGACAAAATTCTGATGGCACAAATACTCCTTTAACTTTACCAAATCATAAACTTATTAAAGGTTCTACTCTCAGAAGTATCTGTACTCAATCTGGTATTTCACGGGATGATTTTATTGCTGCTTATGAACAAGATTAGAAATATATTTGCTCTGATTGGGGGATGTTGTGAGTGAGATAAGTTCTCAGGATTATGCTAATTTCTGCTATGAGATTAAACAGCGAATCCGCGATCGCCAATTGGCAGCTTTACGCAGTGTAAATCGGGAATTAGTGCGGCTATATTGGGAAATTGGCGAGTTAATTCATCACAAGCAGGAAACCCTGGGCTGGGGTAAATCTGTGGTGGAAACTCTAGCGCGAGATTTACAAGGTGAGTTTCCAGGACGGAATGGGTTTTCGGCGGCAAATTTATGGTTTATGCGCCAGTTTTACGGTGAATATGTGGATAAGCCAAATCTCCAACCATTGGTTAGAGAAATTAGTTGGACGAAAAATCTGATTATTTTTAGTCGTTGTAAAGATGATTTGGAGCGGGAATTTTATCTCCGGGCTACGGCTCGTTATGGCTGGACAAAGGCGGTACTTCAGCATCAAGTAGATAATAAGAGTTATGAGAAATATTTACTGAATCAAACTAATTTTGATGCCACTGTAACCGATGATATCAAGGCACAGGCGGTACTGGCGGTTAAAGATAACTATACTTTTGATTTTCTGGATTTGGCGGAACAACATTCAGAACGGGATTTAGAGCGGTCTTTGGTGCAGAATTTACGGGGGTTTCTGTCTGAGTTGGGGGGTGCGTTTGCGTTTATTGGTAATCAATATCGGCTGGAGGTGGGTGGTCAGGAATACTTTATTGATCTACTATTATTTCATCGTCGGTTACGCTGTTTGGTGGCAATTGAGTTGAAAATAGGTGATTTTAAGCCGGAACATAAGGGCAAAATGGAATTTTATCTGGAGGCTTTGGATTGTCAAGAAAAGATGGAGGGTGAAAATCCGCCGATAGGAATGATTATTTGTCGTTATAAAAATAAAACGGTGGTGGAATATGCTTTGCGAACGGCATCCCGTCCGATTGGGGTGGCGACATATACAATTGTACCGCAGTTGCCTGATGCTTATCGTGAGCAGTTGCCTAGTCCTGAAGAGATTGCTAAACGGTTAAGATTATGGCAGGAGGGTAGTAATAATGAGTAGTGGAGAGATGGAATTGATGGTTGATAGTGGACAGTTGCCAGTGGGTTGGAATATAAAATATTTAGATGAACTTTGTGAAAACCTAGATAGTAAAAGAATACCTATCACAAAATCTTCAAGAAAATCTGGCAATATTCCCTATTATGGTGCTTCGGGTATTGTTGATTACGTTGCCGATTATATCTTTAATGAAGATTTACTTTTAGTGTCTGAAGATGGTGCAAATCTTTTGGCAAGAACCTATCCAATAGCATTCTCAATTACAGGGAAAACGTGGGTAAATAACCACGCTCATGTACTCCGATTTAAAGAAAAAATCACACAAAGTTTCATTGAATATTATTTAAACTCTATATCCCTTGAGTCGTATGTAAGCGGTATGGCTCAACCAAAACTTAATCAAAAATCGCTAAACTCAATAGCGATTCCTATTCCCCCACTTCCAGAACAAAAGAGGATTGTAGCGATCGCAGATGAAGCATTTGAGGGGATTGATAGAGCGATTCGTAACACGGAAAAAAACCTCTCTAATGCCCGCGAATTATTTGAAAGTTATCTAAATTCAATCTTTACCCAAAAAGGCGACGGGTGGGAAGAGAAGAAGTTAGGGGATGTATGTCAAGTAAAAGATGGAACACATTTTTCCCCAAAAAATAGTGAAGATGGCAAGTATATGTATATAACAGCCAAAAACATTAAACCTTATTATATAGATTTGACTAAAATCACTTTTATATCAGAGGAAGACCATCAAAAAATTTATTCAAGATGTCCTGTAAAAAAAGGTGATGTTTTATATATAAAAGATGGTGCAACAGCAGGTATTGCGGCAATTAATAATTTTGAAGAAGAATTTTCCTTATTATCAAGTGTTGCAGTATTTAAAACTTCTTCACAGATTTTAAATACATATCTTGTACATTATGCTAATAGCAACTTAGGTAGGAAAAATTTTCTAGGATATATTGATGGTGCAGCAATAACAAGGCTTACTTTAACAAAATTAAATAACGTTTTTATTCCTATCGCTCCATTATATGCACAACAAGAAATAGTCACCAAATTGGACGAACTATCAGCCGAAACCCAACGCCTCGAAAACATCTACCGCCAAAAAATCGCCGCATTAAAAGAACTAAAACAATCCATCCTACAAAAAGCATTTACAGGAGAACTCACCGCAGATAAAGGGGAAAAATAGAAAAGATGATAAAAATATTTTGTCTGAATCAGGATGCTCAGGATTTAAGGATGTACAGGATGTTTATTGATATAATCAAATAGTATTTATTACCGACAGAAAACGAGTAAATCAATCCTGAAAATCCTCAAATCCTGGATATCCTGATTCTGACAAAAAATGTCCAGGATGTTTATTGATATAATCAAATAGTATTTATTTCTGACAGAAAACGAGGAAATCAATCCTGAAAATCCTCTAATCCTGGAAATCCTGATTCAGACAAAATATTTACAGGATGTTTATTGATATAATCAAATAGTATTTATTTCTGACAGAAAACGAGGAAATCAATCCTGAAAATCCTCAAATCCTGGAAATCCTGATTCTGACAAAAAATGTCCTGGCTGTTTATTGATATAATCAAATAGTATTTATTTCCGACAGAAAACGAGGAAATCAATCCTGAAAATCCTCAAATCCTGGAAATCCTGATTCTGACAAAAAACTATGAACGAAGCAGAAACCTTTAGGTTGAGCGAAGCCGAAACCCGCGCCGAATTAATAGATCCTGCCCTCACAGCCGCAGGTTGGGGAGTTATTGAAAATAGCCGTATTCGCCGCGAAGTCATCGCCCCTGGTCGTTTAATTGGCAATAGTAAACGAGCCAAAGCAGACATCGCCGATTATGTATTAGTTTATCGTGGGGAAAAACTCGCCGTTATTGAAGCAAAAAAACGCGACTTACCCGACACCGAAGGTTTAGGACAGGCGAAAAAATACGCCGAAAAATTACAAACTCGCTTTGCTTACTCTACCAATGGTATTGGCATCTACCAAGTAGATATGCACACCGGGAAAGAAAGTTATATAAATCAATATCCCACCCCCCATGAGCTATGGGAAGCCACCTTTAATGAGTTCCCTGAGCGACTTGCCCTGAGCGAAGTCGAAGGGAGTCGAAGGGAAGAAAATACATGGCGTGATTTATTTGCAGCTATCCCCTTTGAAGACAAAAGCGGTACGTGGGAGGCTCGATATTATCAACATAATGCTATCAAATATGTTTTAGAAGCGATAGCTCAAGGACAAAACCGAATTTTATTAACAATGGCCACAGGAACAGGTAAAACCTTTATCGCCTTCCAACTGGCATGGAAACTGTTTCAAAGTCGCTGGAATCTCAGTCAAAAACCCACACACCGCCCGCGAATCCTGTTTTTAGCAGATCGCAACATTTTAGCCAATCAAGCCTACAATTCCTTTTCCGCCTTTCCTGATGATGCCCTAGTCCGCATAGACCCTGAAGAGATTCGCAAGAAAAAACGAGTCCCCAAAAATGGCAGCGTCTTCTTTACCATTTTCCAAACCTTCATGACCGGAAAAGATCAAGAAGGTAATCCCACTCCCAAATTTAACGACTATCCCCCCAACTTCTTTGATTTTATCATTATTGACGAATGCCATCGAGGAGGAGCAAAAGACGAAAGCACCTGGAGAGGCATATTAGAATACTTCTCACCCGCTGTACAACTGGGACTCACAGCCACCCCCAAACGCGAACACAACGCCGATACCTACGCTTATTTTGGTGATCCAGTTTATATCTACGCCCTCAAAGACGGCATTAACGACGGGTTTTTAACTCCCTTCAAAGTCAGACAAATCGAAACCACCCTAGATGAATATACCTATAGCCTTGATGATGATGTCATCGAAGGTGCAATAGATGCAGAAAAAACCTACATTGAAAGCGACTTTAACCGCATTATTGAAATTCAGGAACGGGAACGCTACCGGGTGCAATTATTCATGACAGAAATCAACCAAAATCAAAAAACTTTGGTATTTTGTGCTAACCAAGATCACGCCCTAGCAGTGCGAGATCTAATCAATCAAATGAAGATTAGTAATAATCCTAATTACTGTGTACGGGTAACAGCCAATGATGGGAAATTAGGAGAACAACACCTGAAAACTTTTCAAGATAATGAAAAAAATATTCCCACTATTTTAACAACTTCTCAAAAACTTTCTACCGGGGTTGATGCTCGCAATGTGCGGAATATTGTCTTAATGCGTCCTATCAATTCCATGATTGAATTTAAACAAATTATCGGTCGGGGGACGCGTTTATATGATGGAAAAGACTATTTTACTATTTATGATTTTGTCAAAGCTTACGAGCATTTTAATGATCCTGAATGGGACGGAGAACCTCAAGAACCTGTGATAGTTACCCACAGAAAAGAACGGGAATTATCTCCATTTGATCAAGACAGAAAAACAGATCAAGATCCAAAAGAAGATATAGAAATTTCCACTCCTAAAACCATTAAAATTAAATTAGCTGATGGGAAAGAGCGGATTATTCAACATCAGATATCTACCAGCTTTTGGAGTCCAGACGGTAAACCCATGAGCGCGGAAGAATTTATAGAACGTCTTTTTGGGGAAATTCCCGAATTATTCAAAAATGAAGCCGAATTAAGAACTATTTGGAGTCGTCCAGATACTCGTAAAGCCCTATTAGCAGGTTTATCAGAAAAGGGTTATGATTCAGAACAATTAACAGAAATTAGTCGGTTAATTAATGCTGAAAAAAGTGATTTATATGATGTATTAGCTTATATTGCTTATGATTCCACACCTATTAGCCGCAAAGAACGAGTTTTAGCCCATAAATCCTTAATTTTCTCTCGATATATTGGTAAACAGCAGGAGTTTCTCGACTTTGTTCTAGATCAATATATTAAAGATGGAGTAGAAGAATTAGATCGGGCTAAATTACCACAACTGTTAGAGTTGAAATATCATACTGTTAGAGATGCTGTGACACAATTAGGAAGCGTTGCTAATATCAGCGAAGTATTTATCGAGTTTCAACAATATTTGTATTCCCAGAACAAAGCAGCTTAATACAGCACTTCCCGGTGTTATGAGGTACTTATTTAGCGGGCAAGATGCCCGCACTACAAGAGTTTCATGATTCAACTTTGTACCTCATAAGAGCGGAAACCGCTGTATTTTAGATCAGTGGTTCTCTTCATTCTATTCTGTAAATTATTTGCTTTCCGATAATCCCAAGGATCAATAAATTTTCGATCACTCCAAATACCAATCCTTTGTTTTTGCGCTTGTGCTTCGGCTTGTTGAATAATATCCCTACTAGGACATTTGCTTAAATAGGGACGATATACTTTAGCTAATCCTTCTTTTAACAAGACTTCCTGTAAAAACGTACCATCTTTTGAACGAACTTCAGCAACTTTTCTCCCATAGCGATCGCTATCTGTAATATTTAACTTTACACGATTATCTGTTTGTTTAATCAGTTCCTCTATCCGTGTTTTCGCTTTCATACCCCAAACAAACTGATTGACATCTTGAGTAATTTTACTCTTCTTTTCTGTCTGAGAATGCGCTATTTCTGGAGCATCAATACAAGCAAACCGCACCGTGAACTTTTTACCATCAGCACTTTTCAATATTAATGTATCACCATCACTTACCCGTTCAACTAGATCACCTTGAGGAGCAAACAAACTATCACACGCTATTAAGCTAACTGCAATCATAGCTGCACCTAGCCAAACTAATCCTTGTTTCACTAATTTATTCATTAGACATCTCCCAAAAACAATTTAGCCTGTTCTTGTGTAAAATTGCGCTAAGTAGGTCAACATAATAAAACCAAATTGTGTAAAGAAAAGTAAAATCTCCAAAAACCTCTTCACTCTTGCCTCTTGCCTCTGGTTACTGAGCGAAGTCGAAGTATTACCTCTTGCCTTTCCACAACGATAATTTTTAACTTACCTTTGGGGGTTAAAGTCCCCTGCTTCTACAAGCAGCGGGTTTTGCGTCGGGGTAAAATCCCCGTTGCAAAACGTAATTCTAAATTCTAAATTCTAAATTCTGCATTCTTTTAACGCCGACCTACTTAGAATTTATTCAACTGTTACCGATTTCGCCAAATTCCTGGGTTGATCTACATCCAAACCCCGCCGCGCCGCAATATGATAAGCTAACAATTGCAACGGAATAACCGTGAGAATTGGAGACAGAATTTCCTCAACTTCAGAAACCGGAATTAAATCATTAAAAATCTCCGCCGCTTCCCCATCTTTAACAGAAGTTATCCCAATTAACCGGGAATCTCTGGCTTTTGCTTCTTGAGCGTTAGAAATTACCTTTTCATATACACTACCAGGAACAGCGATCGCTACCACCGGAACTTTCGCATCTAACAACGCAATTGGTCCATGTTTCATTTCTCCTGCTGGATATCCTTCCGCATGAATATAACTAATTTCCTTTAATTTCAAAGCCCCTTCTAACGCAATAGGAAAATTAATTCCCCTACCAATAAAGATAAAATCTTTGGTTTCTGAAAAATCATGTACTAAATGTTCAATATAACGTTCTTGCGTTTCTAAAATCGCTTCAATTTCCCCTGGTAACTGACGTAAACCTGTAAGAATTTCCTCAAATCTCGAATCACTAATTTCCTGACGACGATAAGCTAAATCTAAAGCCAAAGCATAAAACGCCATTAATTGTGCCACAAAAGTTTTCGTTGCCGCCACACCAATTTCAATTCCCCCATGAGTATTGATAATATTCGCCACCATATTACCTAAACTACTTTCTGGACGATTAGTAATCCCCAAAAGTCGTACTTGATACTTAGCTTCCTTCCCTTGTCGGCGGTCTTTTTCCATAGACAAAGCTGCCAAAGTATCAGCAGTTTCTCCAGATTGAGTTACGCCAATAGTCAAAGTATGAGGCGTTAGCGGTGATGGTGCATACCGAAATTCCGAAGCATATTGTACCTGAGTAGGAATTCCTGCCAATTGTTCTAATAAGTATTTACCTACTAATGCAGCGTGCCAACTTGTACCACAAGCGACAATTTGAATTTGTTCTAAATCTGCATAAAAATCTGCCGGTAAATCTAATTTTACTGGTGATTCCGAACTAGCAGGGAAATAAGCCTCCAAACAATCCCGCACTACTCCCGGTTGTTCATAGATTTCCTTGAGCATAAAATGTTTGAATCCCTGTTTTTCCACCATAATGGGATTCCAGTTCAAAGTGCGGGGATGCTTTTTTAAGCGATGTCCAGCGAAGTTATAGACCTCCACGCCTAAAGGAGTCAAACGAGCAATTTCGCCGTTTTCTAGGGACAATACAGCGCGGGTATAGGGGGCAATCGCCGGGGTATCGGAAGCACAGAAAAACTCACCTTGGCCAAAACCAATGACTAAAGGCGCTTGTTGGCGAACTACAATCAACTCATCGGGGTAGTCAGCAGAAATAGCCGCAATAGCATAAGCCCCCTCTAATTTACTGACAGCTTCCTGCACAGCGTCTAAAAATACTGAAGGGGAAAGAGGATTTTCAGGAGAATGCTTTAAACACTCAGCAATCAAATGGGGAATTACTTCTGTATCTGTTTCTGAACGGAATTCATGTCCTAATGCTTTTAAGTGTTCCCGCAATTCTCGATAATTCTCAATTATCCCATTTTGTACCACTGCTATCCGCAATGCCGTATCTAGATGAGGATGGGCATTATACTCTTCTGGTTTACCATGAGTTGCCCAGCGCGTGTGACCAATCCCTATTTGGGCAGGATTTTCGATTTGTTCCAGTTTAGAACGCAGGTTGAGTAATTTGCCTTTAGCTCGGACACAATGCACGTCACCTGCCAAAATAGTGGCAATTCCGGCTGAATCGTAACCTCTATATTCTAATTTTTCTAGTCCAGCCAGTAAAATATCTGTCGCTGGCTGAGTGCCTATATATCCAACTATTCCACACATTGCTTAAACCACTCCGGTTTCAGGATGATTAAATTTTAAGTATAGTTGCTGGAATTGGTGATTGGTCATTGACAACTGACAACTGTACGGGCGAAGCATTTGGAAGATAAATTATCGGTAGTTGCGAGACATGCTTCTCCAAATGCTTCGCCCCTACCAACTGACAAAAAATGCTGAGGAATGAGGAAAGAATCTTGATGTTTCTCCCGTTCTCACTCCTCAGCACTAAAGTACCAAGAATTTAGAAATGAAATTCTTAGTAAGCCAAGCCCATGCTGCGAGTTGTTTCAGCGCCTAGATAAACGCGAATACTCAAGAAATCGGTGGGGCAAGCAGTTTCACAACGCTTACAACCTACACAGTCTTCGGTGCGGGGAGAAGCAGCCACTTGAGCAGCTTTACAGCCATCCCAAGGAACCATTTCTAGCACGTCCGTAGGGCAAGCGCGGACGCATTGTGTACAGCCAATGCAGGTGTCGTAGATTTTAACGGTATGAGACATTTAAAAAACTGCTCCTTGCGGGTGTTCTTCTGGAGTGAAAGAATCATAATCAAGGCATAGTTTACCCCAGGGCTTGATAGCTTGTAAGCAAAAGGCTACATAACTTTAAACAATGTAATAGACACTTTAAATAATTTATCTACTAAGATCGCTGTTATATGGCTGTAATCAGGAACATCGCCATCAAGTGTTTACCCAACTCACTCTCTTCCCCAGATGCCGAATTGTAAAGATGTGTAAATTAATAGTCGTTTTTTAGAGGTTATCTATCATACCCATTATCTATAATCTATAGATTGATTAATCCTGGTCGAGTTATGATGAATCCCCAACAATATTAAAGGTTATAAAATAATTAATTATGAGTGAAGCTTTATTTAGTGTTGAAAATCTCCGTGTGGCTTATCCGCGACGGAGTGGAGAGGTAGAAAGCTGGGCGATTGATGGTGTATCTTTTATTCTCAAGCCTGGTGAAAGAATGGGATTGGTGGGAGAGTCCGGTTGTGGTAAATCCACTATTGGAAAAGCGATAATGCGTTTATTGCCTGCCTCTAGTCGCGTTGAAGGAATAGTAAATTTTCAAGAACAACGTGTATTAGATTTAACACCAATTGAGATGCAAAAGTTTCGAGGTGAAGCGGTAGCTTTGATTTTTCAAGACCCCAGGACGCGCCTTGATCCATTGATGACAATTGGGAATCACTGTATTGAAACTCTACAAGCCCATTTACCGGAATTATCGAAACAGCAAGCGAAGGAAAAGGCTTTAGCGACTTTGGCAAAGGTGAAAATTCCCGCTAGTCGTTGGAGTCAGTACCCCCATGAGTTTAGCGGGGGAATGCGTCAACGGGTAGCTATTGCTTTAGCTTTACTTTTAAGTCCTAAGTTAATTGTGGCTGATGAACCAACGACTAGTTTAGATGTGACTGTTTCTGCTCAGATTCTCCAAGAACTAACGCGATTGTGTGCAGAGGAAAATATGGGATTATTATTAATTTCCCATGATTTAGCAATGGTGGGGGAATATTGCGATCGCATTGGGGTAATGTATCAGGGTAAAATGGTGGAAATGGGAAAAACGGAAACTGTATTTGCTCATCCACAACATGAATATACTCAATCTTTATTAAAAGCCGCTTTACATATTCAAAAGGAAGAGGGAACACTTCGACAAGCTCAGTGCATCGCAGGGAAAAGAGAACAGGGAACAGAAAAGGCAAATCCCATTTTAAAAATTACAGAACTCAAGCAACATTATACTATAGAACCGAATTTTATTGAACGGATATTTAAAGGAGAAGGACAAACGGTTAAAGCTGTAGATGGGATTAATTTAGAATTGTATGCTGGGGAAATTTTAGGATTAGTTGGAGAGTCTGGTTGTGGGAAAAGTACACTTTCGAGAACTATCTTACAATTAATTAGTCCGACATCGGGAAAAGTCGAATTTTTAGGACAGGAATTAACCAGTTTATCTCGGCAAAAAATCCGCTCTTCTCGGAGACAAATCCAAATGATATTTCAAGATCCTCATGCTTGTTTAAATCCAGCTATGACGGTAGGACAAAGTATAGCAGATCCTTTATTAATTCATAATTTAGCTAATGCTGTAAAAGCTAAAGAACAGGTTTTATGGATGTTGGAAAAAGTGGGTTTAACCCCAGCAGAACTCTATTATCACCGTTATCCCGCCGATTTATCTGGAGGACAACAACAACGGGTAGCTATAGCCAGGGCTTTAATTACTCGGCCAAAACTGGTAATATGTGATGAACCAGTGAGTATGTTAGATGCCAGTGTGCAAACACAAATTCTCGATTTGATGTTACAACTAAAAGATGAATTTAAATTAACCTATTTGTTCATTACCCATGATTTGTGGTTAGCGCGGTTTTTGTGCGATCGCATTGCCGTAATGAATGGTGGTAAAATAGTTGAATTAGGACAGACTAAGCAAATTTTTGCTCATCCTCAACATCCCTACACCCAAACTCTCTTAGCTGCTGCACCTTTATTAGCAAAAGCTTAACACTTATGAAGCTAAGGTCATACCTCTTATTTGTCAAATCGCATATATCATCTACTTGACAAGAAGAGGTTTGAAGAGAGGTGATCCTGTAAACTTTACTACTTTTACAATATCCTCTAAAACTTTAAATAAATTGAGCTAAGTAGGTTAGCATTGAAAATCGTCGTTATGGCACTAGGCAAGAGGCAAGAGGCAAGAGGCAAGAGTGAAGAGGGTTTGGGGGATTTTACTTTTCGTTACATATTACTCTTCGAGAAGCCGCTCCGCGTCTACGGTTTTTTTCCGTTCACCTACTTACTTGACCTTAGTTGTTATTGTTAAGGGTTCCAAAATTTGTTCCGCAAAACTGGGTGCAACGGGCATATCAATACCATATTGACTTGGCCAGCGATTCTTTGGTAGGTAAAATGTGCCGAAAATTATATCCATTACTGGTAAAATTGCGGCGTAGTTTTTGTCGATATATTTCGGATCATCATTAGTGTGATGCCAATGGTGAAAAGCAGGAGTTGATACCCACTTTTCTAGAAAACCGAAACGCCAGCAGACATTAGCATGAATGAAAAAGCTCCAGATTGTACCAACAAGGACATAAAGCATCGGCACCAAATCGGCTGTCTTACTAGTTATCTGTCCGAAACCGAGAACATACACTAGAAGTAAACTGAATAATCTGGTAAAGAATATATCCAGGGGATGGGCGCGGGTATTCACGAGCCAGTCCATCTCCTTCGCACTATGATGAATACAATGGAAACGCCACAGAAACGGAATTTCATGAGACCAACGATGAATCCAATAAGCTCCGAACTCTCCCACGATTATCGCCATGAGAAAACGCCATAAAAAGGGCAGACTTCGCACCCATCCATACAGCCCAATCGGTTCAAGATGATGAACTCCCCAGGCAATGATTGAAAGAGGGAGGATAAGCATTGCCGGGGGGAGAAGACTATTCAGGAAGTAATGGACCAAATCCACAAAAAATTCTGGACGGAATACCTTTTGTCGGTTTTGGGGGGTAAGTCTTTCCAGTGGGATGAAAAGAATGGACAGTAATACCAACCATACACACAATCGGAAAATATTTAAGGTGATCGCAGAAAAATATTGTTGCATTTCTCAAATTTTTTTAACTTTATTGAATCGCCTGGGCAGGAAGACTAACGGAAGAAAGCACAATCGAGGAAAGGCCTAGAATGGCTGAGTTGCGTAAGGATGTTAATTGCTTGATTTTTGGCATCATGATTGATATAGAATAAATTGGATAAAATGCTACACTGACAGTATCACTAAATTACCAGCACTGTCAAGTAATTATCCTTAGCTTTTCTTTGATAATTAATGCTGACCTGGTTGCAAATTCCCCAGTTTGAAGCAGGGGAATATCGCGCAAATCTAAAACTATTCAAATTTTACTAATTTCTTTTGAGCAAGTTTTTGTTTAGCCCGCAGACCAAAACCAAAGGCAATCACGCTACCAACAATGGGAAGAGCATCGGTTTCCCAGGGAACAGGGGTTGCAGGCGGCGTTCCGTCGTCGACTGAAATACCTGATAATAGTGCCATGGGGGGTTGTCCAACTGGCCCACCTACATTGAGGAAAGCAAGATATTGGGTGGGAGCAGAAGCGGTGAAGGTCATGGTTTGTTTCTGCCACGGTGTAACGTTCTGGCTAACAGCCATGTTGATCTCATCCGCCCATTGATAAGTTTGAAAATCACTACCAAAATAAACTGCGATTTTGTTCTTAGTGGGTTGATTGAATTCAGGTCCTCCAATAACAGTTGCTGCCGCCTGATAAAAGCTGACCTGATAGTTCTTCCCTGCTGTAAGACCAGTTAATGTTTGAGTCAATCTGGCTCCATGTTCTGTATCTCCGTCCATTTGAACGAACCATCCTGAGCCACCAGTAGGAGAATTAACAGTCTGTCCATTTGCAAGGTTTAATGCATACGCTTCTCCCCTTTTACTAGCGGCATTACCAGTTGGCGTTATAACTGCATAGGCATTCAGCCAGCTATCAGTAGTGTTACCAGGAGCAGTAAAAGTCCAGTTTGGGATATCACTAATATTTGTGCCAGTTGAAATGTCAACACGATGCTGTGTATTTGAATAGGTATTTTGTATTGTTTGATTGGGAACTAGATCACCATTTTGGACTATATTAATGGCTTGTGCGGGAAGACTAACGGAAGAAAGGACTATTGAGGAAAGGCCTAGAATGGCTGAGTTGCGTAAGGCTGTTAATTGTTTGATTTTCGGCATCATGATATGTATGATGATATGAAGTAAGTTGGAGAAAACTCTACACGGACAGTATCACTAAATTACCAGCACTGTCAAGTAATTATCCCTAGCTTCTCTTTGATAATTAATGCTGACCTGGTTGCAAATTCCACAGTGTTCACCTACTTATACAGCGGATTTGAGACACCAAATCCCTGAATGATACAAGGGTAAATATTTTTACCAATTACCCATTAAGTAGGTTGGCGTTGAAAATTGTCGTTATAGCACTAGGCTTGAGGCAATACTTCGACTTCGCTCAGTAACCAGAGGCAAGAGGCAAGAGTAAAAAAGTTTTCAGCGATTTTACGTTTCTTTAAGTAGAACGGCTTGAATAATTCAAAGTTTGTAGTGAGGAATTTATTCCTCATTTGAGGGCTGAAGCCCTTACTACGAAATCATCTCCAGATTTTTTACATTACTTAATCTACTTTGATTTATTTTCGTCTACTTACTTACACAGTTTGGTTTTATTGTGTTCACCTACTTACCAAAGTAATAAATGTCTAAAAATTTGCCTTCTAATTCTTATAAAAGAAATAGCTATTCCTCAGATAAATGGCAAGAGAGAATAGGACAAATAGCATATCGCTTTAATCACCAATATCAAAATCAGAAATTTGCAGTTCCCGACGAAGTAGAAGCAATGCCAATATTTCGAGAATGGATTAATGGCAGATTAAGTGAGAGAATAGTTTCACCATTTTGGGAAATTGCTCAACCTCAAAAAAACGAACATTGTTTAGATATTGGTTGCGGTGTCAGTTTTTTAATCTATCCTTGGAGAGATTGGCAAGCATTCTTTTATGGGCAAGAAATTAGTAATATAGCCAAAGACACCCTTAACTCTCGTGGTTCACAGTTAAACTCAAAATTATTCAAAGGTGTAGAATTAGGACCGGCTCACCATTTAAACTATGATCAAAGTCAATTTGATTTAGTCATTGCTACAGGATTTAGTTGCTATTTTCCTCTAGAATATTGGCAAGCTGTCTTGGTGGAAGTCAAACGAGTATTGAAACCAGGGGGACATTTTGTATTTGATATTCTTAATTCAGAACAGCCTTTAGCTGAAGATTGGGCTGTGTTAGAAACTTATTTGGGTGCAGAGGTATTTCTAGAAACTGTCGCGGAGTGGGAAAAAACCATTAAAGTTGGAGGTGCTAAAATCGTTAAACGGCAATTAGGAGAATTATTCGAGTTGTACAAAGTTCGGTTTTAAGATAAAACTATCGAATAAATAGCCTCTTAACGCTGTATTATTTGAAAAGATTTTATCAAGAATTTTGCCCAAATAGCCGCAATGATGATCCGCCATGCCCTAGAATCTGATTTACCCGCCATTGTCGCCATTTACAACGCTGCTGTTCCTAGTCGCATGGCTACCGCTGACTTAGAACCTGTGTCTGTGGAAAGTCGTTTAGCTTGGTTTCAAGGACGAGTCCCCTCACAACGTCCCCTATGGGTAGTGGAAACGGAGGGTGTAATTGCTGGATGGTTGAGTTTCCAATCATTCTACGGCAGACCAGCCTATTATTCTACCGCGGAAATTAGTATTTATATTTCCCCAGATTTTCAAGGACGTGGTTTGGGAAAACAACTTTTAGAAAAAGCCATCCAAGAAAGTCCCAATTTAGGTTTAAAGACGTTAGTTAGTTTTATTTTCGCTCATAATCAACCCAGTTTAAAATTATTTGCCTGGTTCGGTTTTCAAGCCTGGGGGAATTTACCGAAAATTGCTGATTTGGACGGAGTGGAACGAGATTTGATGATTTTAGGTTTGCGGGTAATGTAGTCAGGAAAGCCTTCAAACAAATATTCAGCCCCAGTGCTATAAATGACTGAAGGCTGAAACTATTGTATATGATATTGTTTTTAATGGCTCAGGTCAGATTTGAACTGACGACCCCAGGCTTATGAGTCCCGTACTCTAACCAACTGAGCTACTGAGCCACGTTGTTTTATCAACTTATATTAAGATAGCATAGAAATTTGCATCTGACAACTATCAATTTCCAAATTTTTGCCCCAAAAATAAAGAGAGGGAGTTTACCTCCCTCCATTAACCAGAGAATCACTTAATTCCAGATTATCTGCAATTAAATCCGATTTGGTAAGAAAGCGATAGGGTTAACAGCACCCTTGCCAGATGGATGAACTTCAAAATGAGTGTGAGGACCACTGCTGAAACCAGTGCTACCCATAGCTGCAATTGTCTGACCTTGTTGCACTCGTTGACCAGCTTGCACCAAAATCCGGCTGTTGTGTCCATAGCGAGTTAAGCTACCATCATCATGACGGATATCCACAAGGTTACCGTAACCACCGCTATTCCAACCAGCCTTCTCAACTACACCAGCAGATGCAGCATAAATAGGTGTGCCAGTTGAGTTAGCAATATCAATTCCTCTGTGCATTCTTCCCCAGCGTCGGCCATAACCAGAGGTAAGAACCCCCTTAGCAGGCCAAATGTAGCCTGTAGCGGCAGAATTAGAGGGGAAACTGGGATTGTCTTCAGTGGTTTGAGGCAAGTGTATATCCACTGCTGCTATAGGTGGTAAAGCTGGAGAAACAGAAGTTCCTCGCAATTTTCCTAAAGAGTCAGACGCATTAGCACGAGCAGGAGGCACTGTCAACTTAATACCAGATGAATTGCGGGGAGAATTCCATCTCGCACCAGTTTTACCGGGCAGGAATTCTGGGTTAATCGGCTCATTGGTGGGAGCAGATGCTGTTACTAGAGTCTTGAGCGGTTGATGACTATAACTTGGCAATATTGCTTGAGGTACAGCAATCTGGATGGCATTGGCTTGAGACACTACCGAATTATTGGATGATTCAATAGCAACAGGTACAGACTGACTATTGTTTTCAGATCCTGTAACAGCCACACCAGCTTGTTGAGCGCGGTATTTATATCGCAATCTCTCAATTTCTGCTTGCAAGCTGCGGATACGTTCATTACCTTTGGCTTTAGATACCTTTTGCACTGGTTTTTGTGACCCATGCTTTTGGTAAGAAGCTCTTGGTAATGGAGCATCACCACCTAAGCCATAAGAGTCACTGGGTGTAGGTAAAGCCTGTGGGACAACAATAGAAATAGCAGTCTGTCCTTGGCTGTCTGTCTCTATTGGCGCAGGAACATTAATCCGGTTAGCGATACTAGGATAATTTTTCCGTTCTTGCTCACCTGTCACCACTGGGACTGGGATAGTCACACCAGGAGTTTCCGTCTGTTCTAGCGGCTCTATTACTCTTGGTGGAGGAACAGGAACGCTGGTATTGTTAGCAACAAATGATCTGGGGTTAAAACTAGAATTATTTAAAGAAGAATTATCTACCCGGCCAGAGGTTTCTAATATCTTGTTCGGAGGAATAATTAACCTTTGATTAATTTGCAGTTGATTAGGATCACTCAGATCATTAGCTCTAACTAGCTCAGAAACTGAAGTACCGTAATTGTTAGCAATTTCTGCTAAGGTGTCTCCAGGCTTAACTTGATATGTTGAGGGAGACAATTGTGCGACAACTTTTGTTGATGCTGATGCAGGTATGGGTATTTCCTGTATCGTCGGACTTGTTTGTTTATTCGGTTCCAACCGAGAAATAAGCTCGGATTGTTGAGAATCAGTCAAATTTTCCGATTGTTCTGGTACGGATTTATTAGCTACAGTGGTTGGTTGTGCTTCCTTAATCCCAGTTTTTAATAAATCTTGGGTTTGTTCAGACCGCAAATCTGCCAAACTATTTCTTAACCGAGTTGACTTTTCCTGTAAGCGATTCAGGGCAAACTCTTGCTGTGCTTTCAGTTGAGCATTAACATTACCGCTGGCTAACTCCCCTGCTGGCAAATTTTGGGTACTGCCAGTTACCGCTTCCACTTTAGACAACTGTGGCGCTGTCTCAGGCAGTTGGTTATTTATGGGTAATGTCGCTTGAACTGGACGATAGCTCACTTCCTGCCCTAGTTGAACAGAATTTCTATCAGCGGGATTGGCTGGGGAAATTACATTGGATGCAGTGCCTTCGACGGCTATGTTTTTGGTGGCAATTTGCCATTTAGCTTCAAGCCCAGGTACTTGTGAAACCACTGTTGGTTCCAATATAACGGGAGTTGCTACCGCGCCTGTTGGTGAGATGCTTGGGGACTCCAGTTTGGAGGTGGCAAATTTCATCTCAGTCTCGGAAACAACCGGCATTGTTGAAGCTGCTTTTTGACTGCCAACAGGAGCCGCTGCTTGGGCTTGATCGCTTTGTCGAGTCACCAAAAGGCTGGTTGCTCCCATTGATATTGCCCAGCCAATCATAGCTGCCTGATGAGTCCGCGCCCGGCGGGTCATTTTGGGATTGATCTCATAATTTGTTTGCTCTACCGGGGCATCATCGCCGCTGGGGGTATTGTTCAACACAGCCTTATCTCTTTTTTTCAATGCTCGTTTCAAAGACGACCTCCTAATGATCACTAGCGTTTAACTGATCTCGATTTTTAAGTTGGATATTAATTCATGATTGATCTCACATCAAACCATATATCAAGATCACATTCACCAGAGACACTTACGCAAGATTAACGTGCTTCTCTGATTTAAACAAGTTCTACACCTGACTAAACTTTCAAGTTTTTGGTGCTGTCTTGTCTAAGTCACTCCTCACAACCTAAAAATTCTCACTCTTGAGAGTTATCTCCACTCATTTTGCTACAAAACCACTGAACTAAACAAATATCATAACTTGGCTAGGTCTATTGTCTTTATTAGTTCATGAGCTTGGACAACTTCTGCAATAGCAATGATCCCGCTGTAGACGTTTTCAAGATTTTTTGACTAAATCCGTTTTATCAACATGACACTTTACTTTTATTCTTCCCTAAAAAACAACCGTATACAACATCTGCAATTTTCGCATTATTTTGGTGTATTTCTGGATACAAAGTTATCCAAATCATTGAGAGTAATGGTTTTCGGTAATTTTCCTGTTTCGAGTCATCATCTAAAGAATTAACTAAATTCTATCCTTGGTGGTTAGATCACCCTGAAAATATCTATACAAATTTCTTATGTCATGTTAGCGGAGCTTATCAGTATTTATCACTATTCACCTTTTGCTTATGTATGTTATACAACATTATTATAGCAAGTTTTGGTGTGATTGATCTGATAGATATGTTTCTATCACACTTAATCCTAAATTTTTGTTGGTGAATATGAATTATTGTAAATAGCCTAACTGACGACGACATTCAAATAAACCTATGGCCACACTGACTGATAGATTCAGGCTACGAACACCAGGTTCATACATGGGAATATATAAGGTAGAGTCACAAGTTGAGAGAGTAGCTGCTGGTAAACCTGCTGTTTCACTGCCAAAAAGCAGCCAATCATCCGCTTGAAATTCAAAATTAATGTAGTTAAAATCACCACGAACACTAAAACCTAAGCATCTACCCCCACGTTGTTTTTGTACGTTTTGAAATACTTCTATGGAGTCATGATAATGGAATTTAACGTAAGGCCAATAATCTAACCCGGCTCGTTTCAGATAGCGATCGCTAATTTCAAATCCCAAAGGACCGACCAAATGTAATTCCGTGCCTGTAGCGGCACAAGTCCGGGCAATATTGCCAGTATTCGGAGGAATTTGTGGGTTCACTAAAACTATCTGGGGCATCTTTTGCAAATCTAAATTGTATATTAGGAAATTTCTTGCTGTCTAAAAATCTACCAAAATGTAGAGGCGATATATAGTTTTTTTTAATATGTTACGAAGTATTTTCCATTGATTATTTTTTTTAATCATTTCAGCGAGAGGAAATAAGAATCTGAGTGAGGAGAATATGTATCTTTGCCTATTCCCTCTTGCCTATTCCCTCTTGTCTGGTGTCTATTCCCGCACAGATGAACATAGTTTACTTTCTAGTTCGGTTTCCCGTTCTTGGGTAGAAATAATGGCTTGGGCAATTACACGCTGAATATCAACGCCTATTTTGTGTAGTTGTAACCATTGTTGAGCTTCATTACCTTCTCGGAGAATTTTTTGCAAGGGGGAGAGGAAACAACTAAAGCCCTGTTGTTTGGCAATACTCCAAACTTCATCATATATTTCTGCTATCCAATCTCTGGCAAGAATACTCCTACCATCTTGCCATCGCTGCAATCTTCCATCAAGACTGTCAGTAGCAGCGGCCATTTCGTTTTTCATGGTTAAGGTGATCAATTCTTCGGGAGAAAACGGACTTTGAGTTAAAGGATCAATAGCTGGGTTATTGATAATTTGGATTAACCGCGCTTCTAATAAAGCTGTCATTGCTAACAAAGCAATGGGATCTGTTACCAAGTCACAAATTCGCAGTTCTAAGCGATTTAAATCATAAGGACGGCGATCGCCATTTGGACGCACTGATACCCACAAATGTCGGACATTTTGCATTGTCCCAGATGCTAACTGTTCATTTACCCATTGAATATGATCCGCATGACTAGCAAATAAGGGGACATGATGGGGAGTTTGGGGAAATAGTCCCCAGCGGGTGGAATGATAACCAGTAGTTTTACTATTTAGGAAAGGAGATGAGGCACTCATAGCTAGGAATAGAGGTGCTTCCATTCTCATGATCCGACAGGCACGCATTAATACCTCTGGGTCACTGATACCAACATTGATATGGACGCTGGCAGTAACTACCTTTGTGCCATAGGTTTGTTCAATGTAATCATGATAGGGATTGGTGGGGTCAGAACGCAAAAAGAGATCGCTTCCTTGCAAAGATAATGTACTACCCGGTATCAAAGTATAATTATCCAAGCTTTGGAGATAGTTCCGCAACTCTTTTCTAGGACGTAGTAAAGCGCACAATAAATTGTCATAATTCATAGATGGTTGAGTTATATACTCCACATTCCGGCTATCCGGCTCACGCATAAATCCATCTAAATTTGTAGTAATTTGATCCGATAGTCCGACAATATCACCTTGATGCGTACCAGTGTACATCTCAATCTCAAAGCCTTTTAATAAGACCATATTATTCTCCAAAACTTCTTCTAATGTTCATAAATTGTATCTAATTAGACGATTTTTTGCATTTTTTATGTATATATAAATTTAAGTAAGGAAAAAGTCATCAGAATTACAAAAAAGGGAACAGGGAATAGGGAATAGGGAACAGATAAGAAACACTCATTTTCACCAGTTTAGAGCTTCAGTCAAAAAAAAGATGTTTTTAAAAGATGCGTAGCCCGAAAAAAACAGTGTCATTATTTCAATCTCATGCCATAATGCCATCTAGTAAAATCAGCAATATTAGAAATAACTAAAAAGTCAATAGTTTTAAATTGCTGATCAATAGCTGGTAAACTGCATACTTTAGCCCCAATATTTAGATATGCCTGAAAAATATTAGGAATTGATATATTAGACTTTTCTGGATAACTTTGCGGAATTTCTATCAAGTATTTTGCATGAGGACATACTAAAATATGAGGATGGATAAAATTATTTTGTTTTAAATAATTAAAAGTACAAGCTGCTTCTCGATGAGATTGTGTAAGTAAAGATGCACAGCCAAAAAAATATTGTTGTTTAGTCCAAAGTAAATAATTAGCTAATCCTTTCCACAGTAATAATAGAGTATGACTATTGCGGTACTTCTTAGCTATACAAGCACGTCCCACCTCAACAGAAGATTGAAGAACAGCATCAGGAATACCATGAAGATCAAATATATCAGCCGCATCAAATCCTAGATATTGAGCAGCCATTGTATAAGTTTGCATTCTATAAGTACCAATCGTTTCACCCGTATTTTTAGCAATGAGTAATAAATGATGACAAACTTGATCAAATTTATCTTGATCCATTTGGGCAATATTAGAATTAGATAATCCTAAACCGAGTTCTAAATTAAATACTTCAAATCGCAATTGGAAAATAGATTCTAGTTCTTGAGGATTTGCAGCTAGACGCAGGATATATTTATCAGTTTGCAAAATGGGAAAATCAGAAAGATGGAGTTGATAATTATTGTAGCGATCAGAAACTTTCATCTATTTTCCTACATAGATTTGTAAAATATTTGATAGAAGATACATCCCCGACTTGTTAAAGAAGTCGGGGATCTGGTTATTATCTTTTTTTCATTATGAGCTTAACTGCTCAAAAAATCTGGTAATAAGATACAAATTTAGTTATACAAGTAGATTAGCGTTAAAATTTGGCGTTAGAGACTTCCAAATAAAAAAATAGAGAAGAGGTTTTGGTCTTTTAGTAGTTAGTGTATCTCTTATAGGAGCAGTAGGCTCTATTATATTCTCCTAGAACCTGTTAAATACTTTTTGAAATATTGACTTGTCGTTGTAGATGTGATATTTTAGACGGAAATGCTGCAAATCAAATAATAATGTAATAATAGAAACATAAGAAGGTGAAAATATGAGTAATTCAATTGAGTCTGTTGACGATTTAATTCTAGCTAGTCATGGTAACTGGAAATTTGATCAGCAAGTTAGTGAAAGTTTTGACAGTCATGTTATAAAGAGCGTGCCTTTTTATGAAGAGATTCAGAGAATGGTAGTTGAAATTAGCGAGTATTTTATCAAAGATAATAGTGTTATATATGATATAGGTTCTTCCACAGGCACAACTTTATCACTACTATCTCAACAACATATTTCAAAAAAGAATATTATTTTACTGCAAAATTCTGCTGTAGTCAAAGAATCGTAATCATGTAATTTCATATTTGTAGTTATTTATGAAATTTTCTGTAGGGCAAAACCTCTTCAAATCGGGCTTTTTATACGATGCTATTATTCCCCTTGTCAGGTAAATATCAATTTATCTCTCGCTTTTATCTAATTACCCTTACTAATATTTTATCTTGTACTATTATACCGTTAGCTGGTTTTACCAGTACAGTTTTTCTAGGTCATTTGACAGATATCCGCTATTTTGCAGGTGCTTCTCTGGGTGCAATTCTTTTTGATTATATATACTTTAGTGTAGGTTTTTTACGTTTAGTAACTACAGGCATGACAGCAATAGCTGTTGGTGAAGATGACCGAGAGGCTATGTTACTAGTAGGAATACGGAATAGCGCGATCGCTTTAGGTTTGGGGATACTCATTCTGGTTATACATGAACCCTTAGGGAATTTGGGGTTTGCACTGTTTACTACTTCTCCAGAGGTCAAGGATGCTGGTCTTGCCTACTTTAATGCCCGTATTTGGGGCGCACCAGCAGTTTTACTCAACTATGTACTAATTGGCTGGTTTATTGGACAGGAAAAAAGTAGTAGGGTATTGCTAATGACCATTGTTTACAATGTGGTTAATATACTGCAAGACTACCTATATATTAACCAGTGGCATTGGGCAAGTACCGGAGCCGGAATGTCTGCCGGAATCAGCCAATATTTAATGTTGTTGACGGGGTTAATTTTCTTACTCCGTGATGTTCCTTTAAAAGAGGTAGCAGCATTAAAGGAGCAAATTTTGGAATCGTCAGGTTTCAAATCCATTGCTCGGTTGAATGGAAATCTATTTGTGAGGTCTTTAACTATTGGATTCACCTATGTCATTTTTTCCAGTTTGAGCGCAACAATGAATACAATGATATTTGCTGGCAATGCCTTACTTTTACAGGTGTTACTGCTGACTATAGATATTTTTAATGGTGTAGGAATTTCTACCGCTGCTTTAACTGGAACATTTAAAGGTGAACAGACAACTCATAAGTATTTGCCTTTATTGCAAATAGCAATAGGAACTAGTCTTTCCATAGGACTTACCTGCGCTGGTCTTTGTGTCCTTTCTCCACAAACCATATTTGGTTTGTTAACCAACCACAGCGAAATCATAGAGCTAATTAAGACCTATGTTCCTTGGTTATTAGTGGTTCTGGGGTGTGCCTCAATTTGTTTAGTTCTGGAGGGATACTTTACGGGTCTAGCGGAAGGGGTTGTTCTCCGCAATACTTTCTTAATCAGTACCTTGGCGGGATTTATCCCTCTAGCTATATCAACATGGTTTTATCACAATAACCATATGTTGTGGTTGGCTATGTCTATGTTTATGGTGATTAGAATGGTGATTCTTGGAGTATATCTCGTGAAAAGCAAAGAGTTGAAGATCGAGACCATATTAAATTGAATCAATACACCTAATTACAAAAACTTACAAAAGAGAGTTATTAGGTGTTGATGAAACTTCGTTGACAACTACTTTTAACTTCTGAATTCTGATTCGGTAAATTCTGACTCCTGCTATAGTTCATACTTTCAATTGTCAGTAAGAATAGATATTAAAAACCCCCAAATATCTTAAAATTGGGGGCGAAGTTGAATTTACTATGACGGACTTAACGGGACAATATTTAGAAAATAAACATAAAAATCAATTGCGGTGATTATTGTTGTAGCGAACTCTCGTTCCAGCCCAAAGTAACTTCTCCCGCAGTGTTTGATAATATGAATTATTTGCCCGTAACACAATAAACTTAGCGCGACAATCAGCCATTCGGACATCAACACGATGTCCTGGCCAAATGGAAGTAGATAACACACCATCCATCCAGAGTTTGGTACTTAAATCATAATCGCCCAAAGGCCAAATACTGACCACAGAACCAGGGGGTAAAACCAGAGGACGACTAGAAAGACTCATGGGACAAATAGGAGTGATGGTAATTGCTTCCATCCCATCGTGCATAATTGGTCCACTGGCAGAAACAGTATAACCAGTAGAACCTGTGGGAGTAGAGATAATTAACCCATCTCCCACATACTGATCTACTATCTCACCATCAATTTCCATTTCCAAAATTGAGGTAATCATTCTGTCAGCAGAAGCCGGTTTGACACAAAACTCATTTAAAGCCAAGTAACTTTCTGTTACTGGTTCTAAATTTGAGCCAGTTCCCTCATATACCGCTGCTTGTAACATCATGCGCCGTTGAATAGCATAACGATCTTCTAACAGCCTGTCCCAAACTATTTCTGGATCTTGAAACTCATCTACTGACTCAGTTAAAAACCCCAAATGGCCGCCTACATTCACTCCGAGAATGGGGATACCAGCTGGGGCTAAATGTCTGGCACTTGTGAGGACAGTACCATCACCACCAAGTACCAAAGCGAGATCAATTGGTTGATTAGCAGAGGCCAAAAAAACCGGATAGGGGTTATCTTTTGGACCACTAGGTCCCATCAATACTTGGCAATGACGATTTTCTAGTTGTTTAGCACAAAGTTCAGCCCAGCTTTTACTCTGGGGATCTCGTGCTTTATAAGCAATGATTACCTGCTTGAGTTGCACGCACTATTACCACTTCAGAAGATTAAACTGCTCCATATCAACGGTATCGCGGTTGCGATAAATCGTCAGCACAATCGCTAAACCCACTGCCGCTTCTGCGGCTGCGACTGTAATCACAAAAACTGTGAAAACTTGACCTTTAATTAAGGTTGAATCAAGGAAGTTGGAAAATGCCATTAAATTTAGATTAACGGCATTCAGCAATAACTCAATTGACATCAGTACCCGCACTGCGTTGCGACTGGTAATTAAACCATAAATCCCAATGCAAAACAAAGCTGCGGCTAGTAATAAAAAGTATTGGAGTTGCATGATTGTCGGTTGTCAGTTGTTAGTTGGTAGGGGCGAAGCATTTGGAGAAGCATTTTTCGCAACTACCGATAATTTATCTTCCAAATGCTTCGCCCGTACAGTTGTCAGTTGTCAGAACTTCTACCAGTGCCGATGAGTTCTTTGGGGCGTTCTGGTAGGGTTAAAATTGTTTGTTGTAGGTCAGAAGTTGGTACTTGGTCAGGTAAATATTCCCGACGTGCCAAAATAATTGCTCCTACCATTGCTATTAGCAACAGAACGGAAGCTAATTCAAAGGGTAGCAAAAAGTCGCTGAAGAAATGCTCACCAATGACAATGATGGAATTTTGACTAACTACGGGATTAGTTGTATAAGCCCAAGGCGTAGCTAATACCATTGTACTTAAAAGCGCAAATAGTCCAAAACTCACTAAAGCTGTAAATACTTTCCGTAATCCCGCACTAGGTAATGGTGAAAAATCCTGTCTTTTGTTTACCAACATAATGGCAAACAGAATTAAAACGTTAATTGCACCAACATAAATTAGGATTTGTGCTGATGCGACAAAATCACCATTTAGCAATAGGTATATTCCCGCCATGCTGATGAATACACCTCCCAGCAAAAAGGCGGAATAAACAATGTTAGAGAATAGCACCACACCTAGTGCTGTCCCAATCATCATTACGCCAAGAATGCCAAGTGATACAGACTGTACTCCTTCGGCTAGATTCACTGTTTTTGTCCTTAGTTAGTTGTTAGTTGTTAGTTGTCAGTTGTTAGTTGTCATTTGTCATTTGTTAGTTGTCAGTTGTTAGTTGTCAATTATTTTTCTACCAAGTCTTCTGGACGAGAACCTGCACGGGGGGCATCGGCGGGGACTCCGTGGGGGTCCATTACGCCTTTAGGTAGGTAAACAAGTTCTCGTAATGGTGTCACCATTGGATCGTTTGTAACTTTATAGGGCAAACGTCCCAGGGCTACGCTATCGTAATTAAGTTCATGGCGATCATAAGTAGCTAGTTCATATTCTTCTGTCATGGATAAACAGTTGGTGGGACAATATTCCACACAGTTACCGCAGAAGATACAAACTCCAAAATCAATACTGTAGTGTTTGAGCTTTTTCTTTTTAGTGCCTTTGTCCATTTCCCAGTCAACGACAGGAAGATTAATGGGACAAACACGCACACAGACTTCACAAGCAATACACTTGTCAAACTCATAGTGAATGCGACCGCGAAATCTTTCACCAGGAATTAATTTTTCGTAGGGGTATTGGACGGTAACAGGTCGCCGTCTCATGTGGTCAAAAGTAACAGATAATCCTTGACCAATATAACGACCTGCTTGGACTGCTTCTTTGGCATAATCACCAACTTGTTTGAGGAATTTAAGCATTTTTGTGTCTCTCTCTTTACAATTTTGGATTTTGGATTTTGGATTTTAGATTTCAGATTCAATCCAAAATCTAAAATCTAAAATTGCCTTACCCACCGAAGGCGAAGGGAAAGGCTAGTTTGAAGGCTGCGGTTAATAGGAGATTTACCAAGCCTATTGGTAAGAGAAATTTCCATCCTAAGTCTAGCAATTGGTCAATCCGTACCCGTGGTACTGTCCAACGAATGAGGATGGCGAAAAATACTAGTAAGTAGGCTTTGATTACGGTCATGGTAATACCTATAACCGCTGTGACTACCTGAATTGCTGGGTCACTTTCGCTGACTCCTAACCAACCAGTGATCATCTCCAGGGGTATAGGACAATGCCAACCACCAAGGTACAAAATTGCTACTAGTAAGGCAGAAAGTACCAGGTTAATGTAGGAACTGAGGTAGAAGAGGGCGAATTTCATGCCTGAATATTCGGTTTGATACCCTGCAACTAGTTCTTCTTCTGCTTCTGGTAAGTCAAAGGGTAGGCGCTCGCATTCTGCTAGGGCGGCTATCCAAAAGATCACGAAACCTAATGGTTGTCGCCAAATGTTCCAGCCCAAAATGCCAAAATTAGATTGCTGATTAACGATGTCAACGGTGCTGAGACTGTTGGACATCATAGCGATCGCTAGTACACTCAATGCTAAGGGAATTTCATAACTGATGGACTGCGCTGCTGCCCGTAAACCTCCCAACAAGGCATATTTATTATTGGAGGCATAACCCGCCATTAATAAGCCAATGGGCTGAATACTGGATAATGCAATCCACAAGAATACGCCCATGCCGACGTTAGCAATGATAATATTCTGTCCAAATGGCACAATTAAATAGGACAGAAATACTGGTAAAACGACAATAATTGGACCAATGGTAAATAGCCAAGGATCTGCTTTAGCGGGGATGATATCTTCTTTAAATACCAGCTTCAGACCATCTGCCACAGGCACTAACAATCCAAATGGTCCTTGGTATTCAGGACCAATCCGTTGCTGTGCTGCCGCAGAAATTTTCCGTTCTAGCCATGTGGCCACTAGGACACCTACTGTAGCCCCAATCAGCATCAATACCATTGGTAATGGCATCCATAGGGCTTTGGCCGCTCCTGGGGGTACGCCTAAGTCCTTGACAGATTGAATAAAAGTTCCTTGGAGGTCAATTCCTGGATTCATGTTTGCTGCTCTTTAAGTCAACGTGCTGATGAACTGTGAAGGATGAAATCAGTTATTCTAATTTTCATCTTTTGTCTTCAGCTTTAGTAATAATCTCTGCTGAGATGATGACCGATTGAAGTTCAATACATTTGCCAATTCATGAGTCTAGTATATCCTTGGATGGTTTTCACCATGAGACTCCACAAGACAACTTCTACTTATGGTTGGGATTGGGAATTGATGATTGGTGGGTGAGGAAATGGGCAAAAGTTTCCCCATTAAGTCGTTAAACAAGACAAATTAGCCGCTTCCGAGTTGGTAACGGTTGTCTATGGTCTACAAATTGTCTGATTTTCCCACACTGGCTGCTGCTGTCAAGTTGCCAATTTTAGCGGGTTTTGATTTTGGACGACAAGCCTCAATGGTAGATAGGACAGTTATCAATCTGCCCATTAGAGGACTTGAATTAAACATCCAAAATCTAGAGTTAATTTATTTGTTAGTTAACGTTGGTCCATGGGAGTGTAGGCGATTTCGTGACGACCGTTGTAAATTTGGGTAGGACGGAAAATCCGGTTTTCTACCAGTTGTTCTTTCCAGTGTGCTAACCAACCTGCTACACGAGCGATCGCAAATACTGGTGTAAACAAGTCTGTAGGAATTCCCATTTTCCTATACACTAAACCGGAATAAAAGTCAACATTAGGATAAATCCCTCTGTCACCCAGTTTTTCCGAAACTACCCGTTCCATTTCCACGGCTATTTCATAGTATTCGTCATAGCCAAACTTCTCAAACAACTGCTCTGCCAAGCCTTGTAAGATTGTAGCGCGGGGGTCTTTGACTTTGTAAACTCGATGTCCAAAACCCATAATTTTAGCTTTGCGTTGCAGAAGATTATCCACATAAGGGACAACATTTTCTACAGAACCGATTTCTTCTAACATCTGAATTACTTCTTCATTCGCTCCACCATGCAATGGTCCACCTAAAGTACCTACGGCACTGGCAACTACTGCATAAGGATCAGTTAATGTTGAAGCTGTTACCCTAGCACTAAAGGTAGAAGCATTCATTGTATGCTCAACATGAAGAATTAAGCAGATATCGAAGATTTTAGCGGCTAAAGGATCAGGCTCTTTCTCATTGAGCATATACAGGAAGTTAGCCGCATAGCCTAAATCATCTCTAGGCTTAACTGGATCATTACCTTCCCGCATTAACTGGAACGCTGCTACCATCGTGGGAATAGTCGCTATTAGACGGACAGCGGCGGTACGAATATAGACAGGATTATGTAAATCCCGACGAGAATAGAATAAACCTAAAGCAGCAGCCGAGGCTTGAAGAGCATCCATCGGATGACCACTTTCAGGAAAGCATTTCATCATATCCCGAATGCGGTATTTGATGCGTCTGTGGAAGAGAACTTCATGCTCAAATGCTTTTAGTTCTTCCTCATTTGGTAACTCACCCCAAATTAACAGATATGCAGTTTCTAGGAATGTACTTTTTTCGGCTAATTCCTCAATCCTGATACCACGATATTCTAGAATTCCTTTCTGCCCGTCTACATAACTAATACTCGACTGGGCTGCGGGAATACCTTCTAAACCAGGCTTGTATTCGCATACCGTCATGGCAACACCATTTACTTTGTAAAATATCTGCTCACGCTAACTCACCAGAGACTATTTTCACCACAAAAGTTGCAGATGTAACAACTATTACAGCAGGTACTTGGGTGGTGTCAACCAAAACATTTGACTACGACCCCAAGCTGAACCATCATCTGGTAGTTTTATTCCCATCATACCTGCTTTTTTGAGGATGAGGCTCTCTTTTGCTTCTCCCCACAGGAGAATTTCTGCCCAATGGCTTAAATTAGGCTCGTGACCGACTAATGCTAGTCGGGTTTTTTGGGGATAATTTCTAGGTTTCAGCCATTCTTGCCACCAATTTTGAATATTACCATTAAAGCTAAGATGATCTGATGCTTCTAATTGGGAACTCAGTCCAGCAGCAATGAGTATTTCTGCTGTTTGGTAAGCACGGACTAGGGGACTGGTAAGAATTAGATCAAAATGTAATTCTAGCTTTACTAATTTTTGAGCGACTTTCTCGGTTTTTTGTCGTCCTTCTGGGGTGAGTTGTCGTTCTTTGTCTTTTAGTGTAGGTTGATGTTCTTCGGCAATGCCATGACGAATTAAGTATAGTTCCATGTTTTTAGTTGGGTGTTTTTATATTATTTTTGTTTCGCGCAAAGACGCAAAGAAGCAAAGGCGCAAAGAAGAATGCAGGAATCAGTAGTTTATACTCAACACGGCTTAATTATTTGATTGTGTGGGTAAGGGTTTAGCAGTTCTAAACCCCTACAAATATAGGTTTTTCGTGATAAAGAATCTAGATTTTTCATACTTTAGCCTTTTCTAATAATCCATATAACATTTGAATCCGTTTGTAATTAACTATATCAATAATAGTTACTTTTTTAGGTTGAACTTCAAAAATGATTCGATATATGCCTACCTTGGCAATAAAATCATTATCTGGGCTTGAATTCAGATTAGAAAATTCAATTTCTGAACAATCAGGAAAGTTTTCTAGACAACTAATAGCATAACTAATCTTTTCTTTCTCTTGAGTTGGTAAAGTATCAAGTGCTATTTGTGCGTTATCATCTAAAACTATTTCATTTTTGTTTGGCTGTTGATTTTTAGATTCAGTAGAAAGATCGTAATACTCATCAGATAAGTGTTGAAGTTCATTGAAAAAATTAGTTCCTCCTTCTTCTTTTTCTACTGCGTGCTTAATCTTTGCAAATATTTCATCTTTTTTTTCTGTTGGTTCATTGTGTAACACAGAAACTAATATTTCTTGAAATTTCTGATTCCTTTGTGCTGTAGTTTCCTGATTATTTTTTGTCATACTAACCATAATTTGCCTGAAAACCTGTAGAACTGCTATTTTTTGGTTCTCAGATATATTAGAAATCCATTCTCCCAATAACTTAACAACCAATATTACAAAGGTATGTAAAACCTCCGAATCTAGCTTCTGAATATATCCATGAGCTAGACGATTGCGCTTTTCAAAATAAGCTTGAACAATATCAAATTCAGAAATTGATAACTCTCCCAAAGAGTACATTGATCTTAGCAATCTTATGACTGGTAAACGTTCAACAGAAATTGATACATCAACTGCTCTTTTTCTTAATGCTCCCTCAAAAACACTCCAGAGAAAAAGAAAAGCAGGTTCAATATTATTATTTTCAATCAGCTTGCTAACTTGACTAAAATAGTTGATTAGTTCTTCCCAGGAAGGTAGTTCTTCCGATGTTCCAGGTAATGATTCGGCTTCTATATCTTCAAGTGTTACCAATAAAAAACGCCAGTCTGGATGTCTGCTAATTTCCTCAGATATAGCCTGTAAATTCTCCACAGAAACTCGGTTGGTGCTGGTCTTCACATCAATTACCAAACCTGAGTTATTTTTGGTAGCAATAATATCCGGCTGATAGTTACCTAAATTGAAGGGTAATTGTAATTGATTCATTTTGGGTTCAATCACAACGTCAAATCCTTCATTAACATACTTCTCTGCTAGAGATTTGACCTTATCATGATGTAGAGTTTTAGTGTTGTTAATAATCATAAGTATTTTTCCAATGGTTTAGATTCACTCACTTTTACATAAACACACTCTTGACGTGTGAAGACACCTTGCTGTAATAAAGAAGGTAGATTTGTAGTATCAATCGGATCTGACATAAACCGACGATGACTATCTACATCTAATACTAAATTATCATCTTCATAAACTAAGCCTATAAGTGCATCCTGTATTGGTTTGATAATGTTATCAGTATCAGGTGGAGAATCATCACTACAAATGTAAACTAGCGTAAGCTGTAGATAAGATACTTTAATTGGACTGTCACCTTTCCAAAACTTTTCGGCTTCAGAACGAACAAAATTTTTCCATTCATTCAGTCCTTTTGGTTTTGCTTGTAATGAAACAGGCCGTCTGGAAATGAGAAATTCAAAAGGTATTATTGGCATTCCCAGTGCATCTCTTGATTATAACTTAACAAACTTATAAGCACCTTCAACAAATCTTGGATATATTTCTAAATTGTACCAAATTTATACCTGTTTCTTTGACAGCAAAAGCTAAATTCATCTGCATGGGTTCAGCACTGCTAAACCCTAAATCAATCAAGTCTTTTAATCCGGTTTCAAGACTAAATTGGATTATCTCTCGGATTCACCAATCTCAATAATTTCTGTTTGATTTGTGCGTCGAAAACTTCCCATTTGATTTTGGCATAAGCCGAGTTTTCATTACCACCAGATAAGAAACCCATGGGAATTTCAAAGCCTCCTGCACCCGTTCTTCCACCACCAAAAAATCGCCCAGTGCTATCTTGTCCAAAGGCTTCTTTAATAAATTCATCAGGATCTAAAGTAAGTTTTGTGGTTCTCAGAGATCCTATCACTACTTCTAGTTCGTCATCTTCATCATGAACAATTCCATAAACTACTGCGGTATGCACATTTTCTTCCGTAACGAGAAAATCAGCGGCTTGGGGAATTGCATCCCGGTCATCATAGCGCAAGTAACCAACACCAGCTATGGAAAAGTTATTTTGAACGATGCGGTTTTTAAGCGATCGCTCGATCACATCCATCACCCGCTTAGAACGATTTGCTTGCAAAATAGCATTTAGTAACTGAGCATCATAAAACCTGCTCAAATACCCAGCAGCCATAAAATCTTCTTCTTGGGCTTGCATCAACCGATTTGTATCTGAGCGCAAACCGTGCATTAAAGCTGTAGCACATTTAACGTGCTGGCTAATGCTGTTATCTAAAGTTAATAATCCTGCTTGTAAGTATTGAGTAAAAATTGTAGCTGTAGCTCGTACATAAGGACGAACATCAACAAATTCTGACTTGAGTTCCCCTTGTAAACTATGATGATCCACCAGCACTATCAGGGGAATTCCCGCTTGTTGGATTGCTGGTAATAATTGAGATGTAGTTCCCTGGTTGTCAATTAACACAAACCCTTGATAAGACGACAAATCTTTATTTTTTAAAGTTTGCATCGTCCAGCGTTGAGCAGGTAAATTAGTTAGTTTAACTAAAGCAATATTTTCCTGATGGCTTAAAGTTCCCGCGTAAACAATATCACACTTAATATCATACTGTTGGGCAATTAGTTGGTAAGACCAAGCACAAGAAAGAGCATCAGGATCGGGAAAATCCTGTAAAATCACTAATTGACGTTCATGGCGATGTGCAAGCAGCGTTTTCTGTAACTCTTCTGATTTTTGAGATGCTAGAGAATTGCCACGCTGAACTAAATAGATACCTCCATCACCATTAGAGGATGATAAGGAAGTCCGGGTTAAAGGTGGAAGCTCAATTAGCTCTTTCTCCTTCTCTTTCTCTTTCTCTATTTCCTCTGGATGCGGATCTGTGGTCAATGATAAACTCTCAAATTGAGAAGCCGGATAATTCACGTACATAAGTAACTGTATTTTTAAGCGGGGAAAGGGGGGTGTCCATTCAGGCATAATCCAAGCAATAATGCGCTTGTAAAGCTACAGGAGACTTGGCAACAATCTAAAATTAATTGTCTTGGCACTTTGTCGGGCGGTTTATTTTTGTCAATAGCATGAGTCAAGGATCTACTACATCTACCTCAAGTGCTACAGAGATGCTGAAAATCAGGTACGCTTTACCTCTTGGGTTATATAAAACCTCATAATTTGTGGCTTTGTCTAAACAAATATGCAGATTTTTATGAAAAAAATTTGATAATTATCTTGAATATTTATTTGACTTGTGTTATCTTGGACATTCCGTGTGCAAATTGACATCTCAATTTCTAGCTGGCAAGTCATCCACTTATAATTGTAACAAATTATCAGTTAAGAACAAAATCTATCTATATATCGTTTTTTAAAGGACAAAACGCCAATTCTGGAAATTAAGGTTGTTTGATGCTGCGGACATGAAAATATCAGCTTAGTGGAAACTTGCCATAAGCTGTATTCAATACTCATCAAAAGCAAGTGAAACCCCTACTTGTAGTCACTATCGTTGACTTTATTTAGTCAAACGGATATATCTACAGGTAAATTTTGACCTGAACTTTTGTAGTTAATTTTGGGTAATGTCAAAGACCTATGACATACTTTTGCCACTCCTGGTGAAGTCCACTTTTCAGATGCTTCGTTACCTCAAAGTAGAGGCTACTGTAAGGTTGACGGGGTAAATGACGCAAAGGCATTCGGGCTTCTTGAGGTGTACGACAGCCTTTTTTGATATTGCAGCGTACACAAGCAGTAGTAATATTCTCCCAGGTATCTCCACCTCCTCGTGATCTCGGTATCACATGATCTAGAGTTAACCCGTCCCCTGTGTGACCACAGTATTGACAGGTATGGCTATCACGATGCAGGATATTTCGCCGAGTGAGAGGAATTTCCATATAAGGAACGCGGACATAATGGCGCAACCGGATCACGGTCGGCATGGGAAAATCCGAGTAAAGGAATTTACCGTTGTATTCTAAGCGTTCAGCTTTGCCTTTAATCAACAACACGGTGGCACGTCGCCAACTGGTGATGTTGAGCGGTTCGTAAGAGGCGTTCAGGACTAAAACCTTCCTCATGAATCTGCGCTCAAGGTATTAGTTTTACACATATTAACACAAATATACTCCGCTGGGGATATGAGAATAATTTATACTTTTGTCCTTGACTCAGATCCCGGACTTCTTAAAGAAGTCCGGGATCTTATTTACCTAAAATCGCCATAAAAGAGGATTTAGGGGTTGACATTTGATTTTAAATTTGTTATGATGAAACTGATAAGGAAGAACTATCTTCCAATAATTTTTGGAATTATTGAGTATTCAGACACACTAATAATATTGCTCGTGCTACTATCTTGTGTAAATTACCGGATCAAAGTTAAACTTCCTGATTAAAGTGATATAGCTTCTAGGGGATGTGAGAAGCTTTTCGGTGGTGTGATAGGAGTGAAGTGCAATGTTAAGTCGCAAGCAAACCCCGATTTTTGCTGACAATCAGGAATGTGATACTTACGCTTGGTTTTCTCAGCGGGCTTGGGTAGAAATTGATTTAGGGGCGTTGTCTGATAATGTCAAGCAGTTGGTCAAGTTTTTATCACCACGCACCCAATTAATGGCAGTTGTTAAAGCGGATGCCTATGGACATGGGGCGGTAGCAGTTGCTAAAACTGCCTTAGAAGCGGGTGCTGGTTGGTTAGGTGTGGCGACTGTTCCTGAAGGTATTCAATTGCGGGAAGATGGCATTAAAGCCCCGATTTTAATTTTAGGGGCAACCAACACGCCAGAGCAAATTCAGGCGATCGCTCATTGGCAACTTCAGCCCACACTGTGTAGTCCTAAGCAAGCTTTAGAATTTTCCAACACATTAGAAACTATTAACTATAATTCTTCTTTATCTGTACATATCAAATTAGATACGGGAATGTCTAGATTAGGCACTAATTGGCAACAGGCGGCGGAGTTTGTGCAGTTGGTACAAGGATTACCCCATTTAGATATTGCCAGTATTTATTCTCACTTAGCAACAGCAGATAGTCCCGACGCTACGGTGATGATGGAACAGCATAGCAGATTTGAAGAGGCGATCGCCCACATCAAAGCTAAAGGGATCACAATTCCCAGTTTACATTTAGCCAACTCAGCCGCTACCCTGGCAGATTCAAGATTACACTATGATATGGTGCGGGTAGGTTTAGCCATTTATGGGCTTTATCCTGCTAATCACTTACAAAATCACATCAAACTGCAACCCGTTTTACAACTCAAAGCTAGAGTTACCCAAGTTAAAACCATAGCCGCAGGAACTGGAGTTAGTTATGGTCATCATTTTATTGCTCCTCAAGAAATGCGTCTGGCTGTAGTTGGCATTGGTTATGCAGATGGAGTTCCTCGTCATCTTTCTAACCAAATGCAGGTGTTAATCCGTGGACAGCGTGTGCCACAAATTGGCGCAATTACCATGGATCAAATTATGTTAGATGTGAGTTCCATCCCCGATTTGCAAGAAGGGGAAATCGTCACTTTGCTAGGAGAACAGGGAAAAGAACAAATATCCGCTGATGATTGGGCAAATTGCCTCAATACCATCTCTTGGGAAATTCTTTGCGGCTTCAAGCACCGTCTACCTCGTGTAGCTGTGATCTAAAGGCTTGGGGTTATGGAAATCAGCAATACCCCATACCCTGATTTTAAATTTTGTATTTTTACCTATTGCCATAAATATTTTATTGTGCTAAGGTAAGGTATAGATGCGGATATGGCGAAATTGGCAGACGCGCTAGATTTAGGTTCTAGTTCCGAAAGGAGTGAAGGTTCAAGTCCTTTTATCCGCACTTTTAAATAAATAGCCAAGTTAAAAGCACTCAGGAAAATTAAATCCTGATAGTGCTTTTTTCTGTATATTATACTCATTGATCAAAACATAGCAGAGTGATTTTAGACATATATTTTACAAAAAAAACAGCAAAGGTATTGCTATATAACCCCATAAATTAATGTTCATAATACTCGCCCATGAAAAAATTACACATTGACTTTAATCATCAAGCCGTATACAACAGCCGAGAAAATGGCTATCTTAAATTTCAACTTAATCAACAAACTGGTGCTGTTTTATCCATTGCTCATACTCAAGAAGCAATTGTTGTGCCTGTGACATCGGTTACAGCTATTCCGAATATGCCCGCTTGTATATTAGGATTGATGAATTGGCGCAGTCATATAATTTGGGTAGTTGATTTACCTAAGATGTTTAATTTAGAATGTCTTGATCATCGGTTGCGTCAGTATAATATCATTGTTATTCAAATAGAATCAATGATCTTGGGTTTAGTTGTTCAAGAGATTAAAGGCACAACTAAATTTATTGCTGATGATATTCGTTCTCCCGTAGGACAAGTAGCATCTAGTTTAGTACCTTACTTGTGTGGTTGTGTGGTGCAACAGGAAGAAATTTTATTGGTATTAGATGCAGTGCATATTTTACGTTCGGATATTCTTGGTATTAACTAATAATTAATACTCGGAAGAAGGGGTAGTTTTTTTATTTTATAGATGTGGTATGAGGAATATATGTTGAATAAAACTGATATCAAACAAAGTGGCAATTCTCAAAATAACCCATCTTTAATTTCTTCAGCAAAAGTTGTTGATGTTAGAGGAGAAAATTCTAGTTATAATAGGGTGTGGCATCAGGGAATAGGATATTTGCGACAATTTAAATTGAGTACAAAAGCTATAATTTTATCCATAGCTATTGGTACTTTACCAGTTTTGGGAATTGGGGCGATCGCTTATCTTTTTGGGAGCAAATTAATTACAAAGCAAATTATTACATCCCAAGAAACTAAAGCAATTAACTTGAGTGATAAAGTTAATAATTTTATTGGACAACGTTATGGAGATATTCAAGTATTATCTGGTATATCTTTTTTAAGTCCTGCTAATTCTGGAAACAAAGCCGGATCAGAAAAATCTAGGAAAACCAGTAAAGTTGATGTCACCATCATTAATATAGAAACACAAGCATCCTGGGATCGCTTGATAAAAACTGTTAAGGTTTATGATAGTGTCGCTGTATTTGATCTTAATGGAAAAGTGATTATTCAATCAGCCGGAGAATCTTTAATTTCCGAAAAACAACGGATCTATTTTCAAGAAGTAATCAAACAAAATACTCCTATTATTAGTCAAGCAGAAATAGTTAAAAATATAGGCGCAGTAATTTATATAGCTGCACCAATTAAAGATCCAATTCGGGGTAATACTATTGGTATAGTCAGAACCCGTATGCCTGTAAAGGCTTTAGAAACAGTAATAAAAGGTTATATAGATGAGACTAATCAATATTATTTTTTAGATGGAACAGGAAGAATTTTAATTAGTTCCGATCAAAATTTATTTGGTGAGAAGTTGATAGGTATATATCCTAGTTTAACTAATGTTTTAAATGCGAAAAATATTGATACATTTACAGCCAGGTCGAAAAATAATCAAAAGCAGCAACTCATTAGTTATGTACCATTGCCAATATTATCAGGTTTACCGAATATCAATTGGCAGTTACTTGTGGCGAAAGATGCAGCAATTGCCTTTAAGCCGCAGAGAGAATTTTTGACATTAATTGCTAGTACAACACCATTAATTGCATTATTGATGACGTTGTTTATAGCTTGGTTAGGTCAGTGGATTAATTCTAAAATTTTTAGTACATCTATAATATCCTCTAAGGAAATTCAAGAGCAAATACATTTAGATGTATTTAATAAAGAAGAGGAACAAGAAAAAGAAATTGAATGGCTAAAATTATTCCTAGAAATTACTAGAAAAATTCGTCTAAATCTTCAGTCTGAGGTTATTTATCAAACTGCCATTTCCGAAGTTAGTCAAGTTCTAAAAACAGACAGAGTTATCGTTTATAAACTGCATCGAAAAACCCAAGCTGTTAAGGTAATTGCTGAATCAGTAATTGATGATTACCAAAAAATGCTCGGTGTATATAATAATGATTCCCACTGGCGAGAACTTGGTAAAAATAGTCAATTTGAGGCAATATCAAATATTGAACAAGAGTCAAGTTTAACGAGTAGTTATATCGAGTGGTTAAAGAAATTTTCTGTGCAAAGCAGTTTAACAGCACCAATTTTAAGTCATGGAGAAATTCAAGGATTTTTGATTGCTCATCATTGCCATAATTCTCATATTTGGCAATCTGAAGAAATTAATTTTTTGACCCAAATTGCTACACAAATTGGCTATGCTTTAGAACAATCCCATTTACTAGTAGAGATAAAAAGATTAAAAGCACATAGTCAGACAAACACTAATCAAGACAATTCAGAACTCCAGAATTTTCAGAATAGTATTCAGCAAATTGTCAATCAAATTCAACAAGCTATTGGTGAAGTAAATGTTTATTTGGAAAAATTCACAACAGAAGCAATTATCGAACCTGAAAAAATACACCTAAGCTTAGAAACCATTGACAATATGACTATTGCTATTCAATCTATAGCTGATATAGCACAACAAGCTGTTACCATTGTTAATGATGTTAACCATAGGGCTACTAAAACTGAAGCAGCGATGGATTTAACATTGCAAAATATTTTCTCTGTCCAAGAAACAGTTAATGAAATAGCTAAAAAGGTCAGACGGTTAGGAGAATCTTCCCAACAAATTTCCCGTGTAGTTTCTGTAGTTAATCAAATTGCTATGCAAACTAATCTATTAGCAATTAATGCCGGAATTGAAGCTGCAAGAGCCGGGGAAGAGGGTCAAGGGTTTGCGGTAGTAGCTGAAGAAGTAGGAGAATTAGCCGCCAGAAGTGCAGCCGCAACTCAAGAAATTGAGGAAATAATTGAGAAAATTCAACGAGAAACTGGTGAAGTATTAAAAACAATGATCATGGGAACTAATCAAGTTACCCAAAGTAGCCATATTATCGAAGATGCCAAACATAGTTTACAACAAATTGTTAATGGATCACAGCAAATAAATACCTTAGTTCAGTCAATTTTGATTTCTACTACATCTCAAGTCCAAACATCACAAATTGTTAGTCAAACTATTAAGGATATTACTATTATATCAGCCCGTAATAGTGATAATTCTCTTGAGGTTTCCCAATCTTTACAAAAAGTAGTAAATATTTTTCAGGAGTTAAAAGATACTATTGAGACTTTTCCACCTAATTGATATTCTCATTTGTTCTGAATTAATAACTAATGACTAAGGACTAAGGACTAATGACGAAAGATAAAGAATTAGAAATCCAGATGCAATTTCTGGAAGAAGCAACTGATTATCTCAATACTTTAGAAGGAATATTACTGGAAATTGACACCAGTAAACGCATCGAACTAGAACATATTAATGCTGCTATGCGAGCCGCTCATTCTATTAAAGGTGGAGCAGCTATGATGGGATTTCGGGTATTAAGTGATTTAGCTCATAAATTGGAAGATGCTTTTAAAGTTTTAAAGACTCAGAAAGATTCCTTGGAACTTGATACTCATTTACAAAGTTTATTACTATCTAGTGTTGATTGGCTGCGACAGATTGTGGAATTACTGGCCAAGGGTAATGATTTAGATGATAGTTGGTTAGGAAAATTTTGTTACCCAATTTTTGACGAACTTTATGAGCGTTTAGGTGAACCTACCCCAGAAGATATCACAACTTTACTATCATCAGAAGATGATCCAGAAATTATTTCTTTATTATTTGAAACTGAAGTTGAAGAGTATTTACAACACCTAGAAGCTAGATTAAAAAATAGTAACAAATCGGGATTAAGAGCAGAGTTAGTAATGATGGCAACTGAGTTAGGTGGGTTAGGAGAAATGCTGCAATTAACGGCATTTACCCAACTATGTCAATCAGTTAGTCATTACTTAGAAACTGATCCTGATAGTGCTATGGAAATTGCTGATTTAGCATTAAAAGCATGGCGACAATCTCAAGCTTTAGTATTAAGTAATCTTCGAGGTAATTTACCAACAAGAATTGATTTTGGTGAAGTTATTAATCATAATCTTTCTGAGCCATTAAATAAACAGGATTATTTATTAAATAAATCAGCTATTTCTGATCTTCAATTATTAGAAAATGTCGAATTATCTCCAGAAAGTGCTGATTTTGTTAGTGCTGATAGCGGATTGGCTTCAGAGAATCTGCCAATAGATTACAAATATACCGAACGCAAAACTGATATTCATTTATTTCCCAAAGAAAGAGAAAATCAGGAAAATACAGTTAGAGTTCCTAGTAAACATTTAGAGAAAATTAATGATTTGTTTGGAGAAGTAATTATTCAACGTAATGGGTTAAATGTGCAAATGGAAAGATTACGTAAATTGGTGCGTAATCTTAGTCAAAGAGTCCAAATTCTTGATCAAGAAAATCAAGAACTGCGAACAGCTTATGCAAAAATGATAACCCATAATCATCTGGTAGAAGAATCAACTAATCATGGTAATCAAGGAACAGAAAACAATTTTATAGAACAAGATAGCTATCAAAAATTGAATCTTTTATCTCAAAATGTCATGGAAACTATTGTTCAAGTTGCAGAAGTTACCAGTGATATCCAATTAAGTGTGGATGATACAGACCAAATAGCGCGAAAACTGAATAAAACTTCTAAACAATTGCAAAGACAATTAACTCAGGTGAGAATGCGTCCTTTTTCTGATTTAGTGGAACGTTTTCCTAGAGCTATTAGAGATTTAAATGTTGAATATGGAAAAAATGTGCAGTTGAAAATTGAAGGTGGAAATACTTTAATTGAAAGAGGTATTTTAGAGGCTTTAAATGAGCCTTTAATGCACCTGTTACGCAATGCTTTTGATCATGGAATTGAAGATCCTACTACTCGTAGAACTCAAGGAAAACCCGAACAAGGGTTAATTGAAATGAAGGCAGTTTATCATAGTAATCGCACAATTATTACTATTCGTGATGATGGTCAAGGTATTTCTTTAGAAAAAATTCGTCACCGCGCTTTAAAAATGGGTTTGGATGATTCTTTATTGGCGAGCGCTAGTGATGAAGAACTACTATCATTGATTTTTGAACCAGGATTTAGCACCTCGGAACAGGTAACAGCTTTATCTGGTCGGGGAGTAGGCATGGATGTAGTCCGTAATAACCTGAAATTAGCGCGAGGAGATGTGAATGTTGACACCCAAGCCGGAGTGGGGACGAAATTTACTTTATCAGTCCCATTTACCTTGTCAGTCGCGCGGGTTTTATTGGTTGAGAGCGATCGCTTAGTGTTAGCATTTTTTACAGACGTAATCGAGGAAATTTTCCTCCTAGAACAGGAGCAAATCTTCTTCCTAGACGGCAAAGAATTTATTAACTGGCAAAACCATCAATTACCATTGCTGCGTCTAAATAGTTACTTTGAGTTTAACTGCTCCCGCTACAATAACCTGGAATTAGAAACTTTGCCGATCATTAATGCTATAAGTGTATTGATAGTCAAACATGATCATCAACAGGTCGCAGTTCAAGTAGAACGCTGCTGGGGTGAGCAAGAGGTAGCTATTCGTCAAGTAGAAGGTAATATTCCCCTTCCCAGTGGGTTTAATAACTGTACAATTCTTGGTGATGGTCGAGTAGTTCCCCTGATTAATACTAATGATTTAGTCTTATGGATTACAACAGGTGAACGTCCCCATATCAGTAATAAATTACCAACAACAAGATTACAAACTGCATTCCTCAAACCGCCAAAAGTAGCAACTGTCAAACAACCTAGTCGCCAAAAAGGGGTGATTTTAATTGTTGATGATTCGATTAATGTCCGCCGTTACCTCGCCCTAACTCTCGAAAAAGGTGGGTATCAAGTAGAACAAGCTAAAGATGGTCAAGAAGCTTTAGAAAAGCTGGAAAGTGGTTTACAAGTGCAAGCGGTAATTTGTGATATTGAAATGCCCCGTATTGATGGTTATAGCTTTTTAGAGCGGATTAATAACAATACAGAGTTAAGAAATATTCCTGTAGCCATGTTAACTTCCCGTAGTAGTAGTAAACATCGTCAGTTAGCTATGCAATTAGGGGCAAAAGCCTATTTTTCCAAACCATATAATGAGCAAGAATTATTAAGGACATTAGAAGAAATAATTTTCCAGATTGCAGAAACAACATGATTGAATTAAAAATATATAAAATACAATAAAGCAATTTTAAATTTGAAAATTTTGGCTGTTTTTAAACCAATGATTCAGTCCACACGGGGTTTATGGCACTTTGGACAAACGGTACTGGGTATTATATTCCGCCACCCCATTACTGGTACAAGTATTATCCCCATTTTACCTGATGGTCAGATTGTTCTCATTAGAAGAAAGGATGATGGTCGTTGGTCATTGCCTGGTGGTATGGTGGATTGGGGAGAAGATGTTCCTCATGCAGTCCGTCGGGAATTGATGGAGGAAACAGGGCTAGAAGTGGTCACAATTCGCCGTTTAGTGGGAGTTTACTCTTCACCAAATCGTGATCCTCGGATTCATTCTATCTGTATTACTGTTGAAGTCGAAGTTCAGGGAAAAATGGCAATAACAGATTCCTTAGAAGTCATGGAAATTCAAGCTTTTCCTCCTAGTTCTTTACCAAAACCAGATATGTCTCATGATCATTTTCGTCAGTTGCAAGACTATTTAAATGGCTTAACAACACTTGCATAAAATATCAAAGATGAAAGATTTTGGGTTTGAAAATTAAATCCAAAGTCTATAATTAAAAATTGCCCAACTTAGACAACTAAATTAGTAAATTAAAATGAATCTTTTATTTCGTAACTCCCGAATCAAACTTAGTCAAGGGGTACTGTTTTGGCGTGAAGTTGGTACAGGAATACCCATGATTTTTCTACATGGTGCATGGAATGATGGCAGCGAATGGGTATCGACAATGGAACTATTGGCTAAAAATATCCATTGCTTCTCACCAGATTTGCTAGGTTTTGGTGAATCAGCAAATCCTAATATTCACCATTCTATAGATTTGCAAGTCCAGTGTTTAGCTGATTTTTTAGAAGCTTTGAAATTAGAAAAAGTCTATTTAGTTGGTAATTCTCTTGGTGGTTGGATTGCGGCTAGTTATGCTTTAAAATATCCAGAGCAAATATCTGGTTTAATATTGTTAGCGCCGGAGGGTGTCGCAGCAAAAGGACAAAAAAAGGAATGGCAAAAAAGACGGCGGTTATTTAACTGTTCACCATTGATAATTAAATTTTTACGCTTCATTCTGCCGCTGATGAGATTGATTGGTTGGGAAGAAAGAATTGTTAAAGATTTAGAATTAAGAAGAGAATTATTACAATCCTCTACGGCTTGTCAATTACTTTTTAACCGCAAGAAACCAGAAATAGAAGCAGAATTATTAGAAAACCACTTACCAGAAATTAAAGTTCCCTGTTTGATTTTACAAGGTAGTCAAGATACAAAAACTGCTATATCAAAAAGTAATACTTATGCTCGATTAATTCCTCAAGTTCAGTTACATAATATTCCTCATGGGGAAAGTAATTTACCAGAAACTTGTGCTGGGGTTGTTGCTGAAGCTATTTGGGATTTTATTAATAAGTAGTCAGGAGTCACCGAGTCACCGAGTCAGGAGGAAGAAGAAGAAAGAAGAAGAAAGAAGAAGAAAGAATAGTCTTAAATCTAGGAAAGTGATCATTGAGATTAAGACTAGATTGACTCTAAATATCGGCGTAACTTACTACTAAACCAATCAATAACTGTGACTACTACTAATAGCACTAACATCATGGTTGTGGCTTTGGTATATTCAAAACCATCTATATAGCTTTTTAATTGAAACCCTATTCCCCCAGCACCAACTACTCCTAAAACCGAAGCAGCACGAATATTATATTCAAACATCCACAGGGTGTAACCTAATCCTAAAGGTAATATTTGGGGTAATATCCCATACTGGACAATTTGTATTTTCGATGCCCCAATTACCTGTAAAGATTCTAAGGAACGATGATCTACAGATTCTATTGCTTGTTGATAAAATTTAGCAAGATAACCAATAGTATATATTGACAATGCCAATGTTCCAGCAGGTGCGCCTAAGCCTGTAGCAGCAACAAAGATTAAACCTAAGATCATTGAAGGTACGGAACGAACAGCATTTTGCAGTAGGTTTGCTATCCATCTTAGCCATAAAGGGGCGATATTATTAGAACTGGCTATGGCAATTGGTAATGATAAAACTGCACCTAGGGATGTTCCCCAGACAGACATTTGCACGGTTTCAATTAATCCTTTAATAGCAATATCTAAAACTTGTAAGTTGGGAGGAAATAATCGTGAAATAAAATCTGTAATAAAAGGCCAACTATCTCTTAATAATTTAAGATCAACTTGTAATCCTTGTAATGCCCAAATGTAAACTCCTATCATCAATAGAAATACAAGTGAGGGAATAAGCCAAGGATAACGATGAAAAATTTGTGAATTAGAAATTTTTTTCATTGTTTTTAATAACTAAATATAAATTCAACTTTCTTAAATGATATGTGATGAAAATTGCGCTTGTAAATTTTCACATTTACCATCATAAACTACTTTTCCACTATCTAGAATTATCGCCCTTTGAGCGTATTCTGTAGCTAGTGCTAAATCATGTAAAACGGTAATAATAGTTAATCCTTGTTGATGCAATTCTGATAAAGTTGTCATGACTTGTTGTGAGGCTACCACATCTAAACCTGTGGTGGGTTCATCGGCTAAAAGTATTTGTGGAGATTGCATTAATGCTCTAGCAATTGCTACTTTTTGTTGTTGTCCACCACTCAATTGACTAGTTTTTTGATATATTTGTTCTCTTAAACCTAATTGTATTAATAATTCTAAGGCTAATGTGCGATCGCATTGCGGAAATCCCCATAAAGTTTGTCTCGTCTTTCTCACTCCCAATTTTCCAGATAAAACATTATCAATTGCTGATAATTGACGAATTAATCCCCCTCCTTGAAATAACATTCCCACATCTCGACGAATTTGCGGTAAGTTTTGATCACCCACAGAAACACCATTAATTGTAATTTCTCCCTTAACTAAGGGAACTAAACCCACAAGTGATTTCAATAATGTTGATTTACCTGCCCCATTCAATCCTAACAATACGACAAATTCACCTTGATTAATTTGGCAATTGATATTATTTAAAATTGGCCGGTGTAGAGATGCAATATAATCTGTTTCTAAATGACAACATTCAATAAAATTCACGTTACTTTTAGATAAATGATAATTTGTAATTACTTCAGAGAAAGGAGTCATGGTTAGTTTTGTGAAAATTTCATCAGAAAATGATAATTTTGTCAGAATTAAGAATTTTATTCCCAATATTCCTAATTCTGAATGCTGACCTTTAAAGATTATTCTATCCCCGCATTTTTCAGGGCTTCCCGCACTGGTTGAAGATGACGATTATGATCAACTCTTACCAATTCTGTGGAATTATATAAACTGCTTAGTAATTGATTGTTTTCGGATTTGTTTAACTTTAATAAAGCATTAATTAGCTTTTCTCTAATGATAACTGGGACATCATCATCAATCACAATCCCATGAGCCGGAACACCAGAAATTTTATGTAATATCCTGACTTTATCTCTATTCTCAGCCGCCAAATAGGGAGGGAAAAGAGCATATTCTGAGACTACCGCTACATCTGCTTGACCTCTAACTACAGCATCTAAGGCTTTACTATAATTTCCACCATAACTAACTTTACCAAAGAAGCTATCCAAGCGATCACGGTTAGGGACAAAACCCTGTTTAACTAACTCACTTACGGGAAAAATAAACCCAGAACCAGATGTTGGAGAAGTAAAAGCAATAGTTTTTCCTCTGAGTTGTTCTAAAGTTGCTTTCGGAGAATTTTTACTTTTTAATTGGCTATTATTGGGAACAACAAAAATAGAATTATAAGTATACCTACCAGAGTAATTTTTGCGAACTTCAGCCAAATATAACCGAGAATTTGCTAATTGTTCAGCCTTTAAAGCCGGACGGCTACTTAAAAACGCTACATCAGCCCGATTTGCTCTTAAAGCTTCTACTGCGGCTGTCTCATCACCTACTTGCGCTTTAACAGGTATCCCTAACTCCTGAGATAAAAAAGCAGCCACATTATTAGCTTTATTTTGCAAGTCTGTGGAATCAGCACGACTAGGAAAAACTATAGTTAAAGGGCTCATCTTCTGAGCAACTAAGCGTGGTGCTGGTTGATTTTTCAAGGGGTTAGCTATGGCTATTTGCATAGAACCCAAACCACTCAAAGCCATTCCCGTCAAAGCTAACAGCCCTCCACTAATCCCCCAAAATCCCTTTTTATTTATTGTCATTTTTTTAACTCCAATTAGAATTATTTTTAACATTTTTGCAAATTACTTGCAATTAACTCCGTTAAAAACTATAGACTTTTTAAGAATAGAAGTCAATAAGCAAAGCAAAATTTTTTTACCCTGACTTTCCGTACTTCATTATGTAATATGCGTAAGTTTCCAAAATCTCATTAAAAATAGTTAAATAAATAACATAAATTACCAAGGATTTTAAGTATTAATATGTAATATAATGGCTATTATTAGAAATAATTCTGGAAAGGGGAGTGGATTTCTCATAGGTGTCCCCATTCCAGCTAAGAGAACTCCACAAAAAAGCGAACTGCTTGCAGCAGCGCTTCGCTACCGCAAAACTATAATCTAATAATATGCTCTTAGTTTTATCCTAGATACTATTTATCAGATATATTATTCATAATAGCTGTATGATAAGCTTGAATTATATAAAATTAATAATACTTTTGATATTTATAACTTTTAGCAATTCCCTTTAGATTTTCTTAATAATTAATTGAGAATTTTTTCTATTTATTAACGAGGTTGCTATACTTTCAGCGATTTGCTATAATTTCAGAGAATTTCATAATTGGGTTAATATTGCCAATTTTGGATCTTTCAGAAGATGTTAGTCTCAAACCCTTTATTGACAGTAGTTCCAGAAATTAATTTCCCAGTCCAATACAAAACTTTACAAATTAATAGCTATTCCCTCAACAATTTTAGCCATGAATTTGCTCAGAAATGATCTAATTTGAGCGATCGCAAAAATTCACTATTGACAAATTGACAAAGAAGTGATATGCAATCGCATCAACTACAGGATGGTTTAATACTGATGTAGAGACATTTCATGAAACATCTCTACAACGTGGTTTGCCTAAAGGATACCAGAAGCTACGCTAAGGTAGTTGTAAAGTTATTGAGTCCTAAAGTACCAGTTAAACCTGTCACCTCAATGATGGCATCAGTAGTTGCACCAAATCCTGCGGTAGCATCATTAATAGCCACAAAGGTACGGCTACCAAAGGAGAATTGAGCGGCAGAGTTAGCTGTAAAATCAGTATTAGTTAACTTAGCTGCAATTCCATTTGTATCAAGTGTTGCCACAATTCCTGCATTAGAGAATCCGCTGCGGGCAGTGGAAACGCGGAATAAATCATTACTAGCATTGAAGTTAGTGATCACGTCAAAGTTGCTGAAGACAGAATTAGCTTTATCTACAACATAAGTATTACCACTAGTACCTCCCTTTAAAGTGTTTCCGCCAGAGAGAATAAAAGTATTTTTACCACTTCCACCCTCAAAAGTGTTACCACTACCGCCGGAAAAGAATAAATTTGTACCGATACCACCCTTAATGATGTTTTGCTTACCGAAGCTAAGAACCACATTAAATCCCGCACCAGCATCGATTATATTTGACTCACCGCCAGCAAATATAAAGTCGTTTCCACCACCACTAAATACTACATTCGATTTACCAGCAGCAAAGATTAGGTCGTTACCATCATCTGCGTAAACATAGTTGGATTTACCAGCGGCAAAGATTAGGTCGTTACCATCATCTGCGTAAACATAGTTGGATTCACCAATGGCGACAATCACATCATTTCCAGCGCCCGCCCTAAATTTATTGGTTTTACCACCAGCTAATAGCCAATCATCTCCATCATCTCCAGTGACTGTGTTGCTCTCGCCAATACCGATGACAATATCATTACCAGCATTGCCATTAAATGTATTGGTTTTACCACCGGCAAATAAGATATCACTATCATCACCGCCATATAGTTTGTTAGATTCACCTAAACCGATGACGATATCTTTTCCAACATTGCCATAGACTGCGTTCAATTTGCCAAGTCCAACAACTATATCTGCGCCCTCACCAGCTTCAACGACGTTGTTTTTTCCGGCGGTAACTATGGTGTCATCATCACTACCACCAAATACTAAATTCGATTCACCAGCAGCAAAAATTAGGTCATTACCTGCATCACCGTAGATAAAATTATTCTGTCCTGCGCCTAAAACCAGGTCATTCCCTATACCACCGAATAGAACATTAGTTTTTCCGGCGCTGACCAGAATATCATCTCCCAATCCAGCATTGGCGAGGTTTAATTGACCACCGGCAACTAAGACATCACCATTATTTTTAAGGAAATCAAAACTATAGCGAGATAAGTTGGGGAGAAATTGGTTAAAGTCGGGGAGTTTTAGCGTAGGCAGGTTAACCAGTGGTGATAAGTCAAAGTTGGGAACAGAAAGACTGGGTAGAGAAAAACTGGGTAGAGAAAAGTCTGGTAAAGATAGATTGGGTAAAGATAGATTGGGTAAAGAAAAACTGGGTAGAGAAATATTCGGCAAAGAAAGACTGGGTAGAGAAATATTCGGAATGTTAATATCTACTACCGGAAGGTAAAAGCTAGGTAAGGATAAGCTGGGTAGAGAAATATTCGGTAAAGAAAAGTTTGGCAAAGATAGAGAAGGAAAACCAAACTCTGGTAGAGAGAAGTTAAAATCGGGAACTGAGAAATTAAAATCAAAGTCAAAGCTGAGTGATGGAATTATAGCATTAATGTCAGGAATTTTAATTTTGTCTAAACTGAAATCAACTAGGTCATCACCAAAGGCGTAGTTACTCTGACCACCTGTAACAATGATATCTGAACCACGACCACCTATAGAGGCATTGTATTGCCCAAGAGTGACCATAACATCATCTCCAGATACCTGTCCAGTGACATCCACATTACCAGCATTTTTCCAATTAATTCCTGGATTAATTTGATCTGTCTTGGCTTGAGAACCTGCGTTGCTAGATTCACTAGACTTAAAACCACCGAGGTTGATGCCACCCAGCACAGAGTCACCAAAGGCAATATTACCCTGACCAGCAGCAACTGTAATGTCATTGCTACCACCACCAACAATGGCATTGTATTGACCGACGGCAACAATTTTGTCCGTACTGTTACCCCAAGAAGTGAGGACATTGTACTGTGCTGCACTGATGATCGTAGAACTACCATCTCCTACTTTGGTAATCAAGTTTCCTCTACCAAGAGCAATTAAAGTATCATTGCCATTACCAACCTTGGTCAGAACATTACCATAACCACCAGCAATCATCGTTGCATTACCACTGCCAACTTTGGTGAGAACATTTAAACCGCCTGCGGCATAGATTTTATCATTACCATTACTAGTGCTAACAAAAACGTTACCGCCAAGTTCCACACCCAACATTTCATTATTACCACCGGAACTATAGATGACATTATTGCCACCGTATGCTTGTATATTGTCGTCCCCCCCTCCAGAGATAACGACGTTGAGTCTACCACCGACAATAATTTCGTCGTTTCCAGAACCACTGTTAACAACATTTACGCCACCGTATGCTTCAACATAGTTGTCACCATTACCAGCATTGACAACATTTGCAAGACCACCAGCAATAATGCGATCGCTACCACTGCCGGCATTAATTACGTTAGCACCACCATAAGCTTCAATGTCGTCGGCAAGCCCATCATCATTAGCATCAATTACGTTAGCACCACCATAGGCATCAATGGTGTCGTAGCCCTCGCCTGCATAAATAAAATTGGCACCACCAGTAGCTAAGATAGTATCACTTCCCGATCCACCATAGAGCGAGTTGTTAATCCCGACAGCTTCAATGTAGTCGTCACCATCGTCACCATAGACTTCACTGGAGCCGCCATAAGCTTTTATTTGATCTTCGCCCGCACCGCCGGAAATTTTATTAGAAAGTCCGTAAGCCTCAATGTAGTCATTACCATCACGACCATAGAGGTTAGAAACGCCTGAATAAGAGAAAATCTTGTCATTACCATCACCACCATCTAGTTTGACTTTAACAGCATAAGCCTTGAGAGTGTCATTACCGCCGTTCCCGTAAGCTTCACCACCACCGGAAATTGTTAAATTATCGTCTCCAGCACCACCATACTGGTAAAAAGGGTTAATGGCATTATTAATGTCTTGAGTTACCGTATCAACTGTCTTTGTAACTGTTTTACGTGTTTTTTTGAAGATACCCATTTGTTGCCTTTCCTTGTGCCTGAGTGCTATAATTTACTTACTAGAGTATCATGTAAATAAAATTATGTAAATGTATAAAGGTTAATTAAATTTCTAAATTGGAAGGGGGGATTAAGGGGGGTAATTTAACTTGTGTGTACACGATAGCCTCTTAGGAGGAGAGGTAGGGAAGGGGGGTTAGGTTTCTGGAGATGATTATCTGTTTTATCTAATACTTTATGGCTAACGCCACGCTATGCCTTCGGCACACTTCGTGAACGCTATCAAACAACCTCTTAACGCCCCTTCTGATTAATGAAGGGGATATGGGGTTTTTACTTACATCCTAAAGATGCACGAGTATCTACACCTGTTTTAGAATTTACACCACTGGCATTAATACAGATTTTTTTTATCTGTATCATATCTAGAATTGCATTGGTAAAATCAGCACCAGTAACATCAACCTGATCAAAAGTGGAACGCAACATCATGGCTTCCGTAAAAACTGCATCACTTAAATCAGAATTTTTGAATCTTGATAAATAAGCAATACCTTGACTAAAATCTACACCGTGAAAATTCACAGTATCCAGTAAAGTACCATTAAATACAGCACCACGTAAATCAGCATTGTTAAAATTAGTATTCTCTAATTTCACACTTGTAAACTCAATCCCAATTAAACTTTGTCCAGAAAAGTCCTTCCCCCCGACTCCCTTGTTAGTAAGAGAATTAGTTACACTCGAAGAGCTTGCAGCTTGCGCTGATAAGGGAAACACAAACAACACTAAGGCTAAAATCAGACTAGCTAATATTGAGCGATACTTCATAATCTTTGCTTAATAAATCTCAACAATTCCACTATTAATCATTAAACCGCAGGAAGGATGCAGAAGTAATTCTCTGCTAAATTACCAGCAATCCCCTAGGATAGATAAATGTTGAGGTGCTATCCCAAATAAATATAAATAACCACCTGTGGCTAATCAAGAAAATACTCCCCTGTCGGCAGTCGCTCATGGAGGAAACCCTCAAGACCGCGCTGCCTCCCAATCTCTGACGCGGACCCCTTTATATCAAATGGGTGTAGAACTCAAAGCCAGATTCACCAGCTTTGGGGGCTGGGAAATGCCCATACAATACAGCGGTATCACCCAAGAACACCACGCTGTCAGAAATACTGCGGGAATGTTCGATATTTCTCACATGGGCAAATTTACCCTCCAAGGTAAAAACCTGATTTCCCAACTTGAGTATTTAGTTCCTTCCGATTTAAGTCGTTTACAGCCTGGACAAGCGCAATATACCGTCTTACTTAACCCCCAGGGCGGAATCATTGACGACATCATTATTTATTACCAGGATACAGACAGTGCTGGTAAGCAAAATCTAGTCATCATTGTTAACGCCTCAACTACCGACAAAGACAAACAATGGCTATTGGCACATATTGATCTTGATGTAGTTAAATTTCAAGACCTGTCACAGGATAAAATCTTAATTGCCGTTCAAGGCCCAACAGCTACTCATTCTCTGCAATCCTTAATTTCAGCAGACTTATCACCTATTAAGGCTTTTGGGCATTTAGAAACAACCATTTTTGGAAAACACGCATTCCTCGCCCGGACAGGGTACACTGGCGAAGATGGTTTTGAGGTGATGGTAGATTCATCAGTGGGTATAGATTTGTGGCAGAGTTTATATGATCTTGGTGTTGTGCCTTGCGGACTTGGTTGTAGAGATACATTGCGTTTAGAAGCGGCAATGGCACTTTATGGGCAAGATATTGATGATACCACCACACCGCTAGAAGCTGGTTTGGGTTGGTTAGTACATTTAGATACTAAAGGTGATTTCATTGGTCGGGAAGTTTTAATACAGCAGAAAGCCCAAGGAATGTCCCGTAAACTCATAGGTTTGCAAACACAAGGACGAAATATTGCCCGCCACGGCTACCCCGTATTATCATCAGATCAGGTGGTAGGCGAAGTAACAAGTGGTACTCTCTCACCTACACTTGGTTATCCCATAGCCTTAGCTTATGTTCCCACCCAGTTAGCAAACCTCAAGCAGCAGCTAGATGTGGAAATTCGCGGCAAGGCTTATCCTGCGGTGGTTGTAAAACGCCCATTTTATCGCTCAAAGAATCGTGTTTCTAACTGATAATCTTTGCGGTTTTTGAGGAATAATGTGGTTTAGGTTACTGTTGTAACACTATTTTTTTAACAGAGAAAGTGATATGTCTTTTGAATATCCCCAGGATTTGCGATACTTAGATTCCCATGAATATGTTCGTCTAGATGGCGACATTGCTACTATCGGTATTTCCGAATTTGCTGTTGATCAATTAGGTGATATTGTTTTTTTGGAACTGCCAGAAATTAATGATGTTATCACTCTAAATGACCAATTTGGTACAATTGAATCAGTAAAAGCCGTAGAACACCTGAATTCACCAATCAGCGGTACTGTCATAGAACGGAATCAAGCTGTAATTGACTCTCCTGAAGATATAGCAGAAGATCCCTATGGAGAAGGTTGGTTGATTAAAGTGCGTATTAATGATGCTGCTGAAATAGAAGACGCTATGACAGCAGATGGATATCGCGCTTTGGTAGAAGGTGAGTAAATAATTTAACATTCATATTACTCAAAATGTAGAGATGTTTCCCAGTAACGTCTCTACATAGGGTTTGCTGAATAAACCTACAACCCAGACGCATCAAGATTTTTATCTGTATAAAGTTTTTAGCTACAGTCTGCTTAGGCTTTTTTCGCAACTTGAAAAGCTGAGATATAGGTAATTTGGATATTTCCTCCATAATGATCTTCGATCTTTTTTCGTAATGCTGTAAATAAACAAGTTCTGGTTTCTATATCTAGTTTTAGGTATGGTGTATAGGTGCTTAAAAGCAGTAAAAAGTCATCCATATAATAATTAACTCTACAGACAACTTGTTCGGAAACTAAATTTTTGAATTTACCTGAATCAATGGCTTTTTGTCCTAAAGCTTGCACTATCTCTTTTTGAGTTTCTATATCTTCATATCTGTCTAAAAGTGGAGCATACTTTTGATAAACTTCCCGAAAATTTTGATATATTTCATATTCTGGTTGCGGTGTCATATTCCACAGCAAAATTAAATTACCATGATTCCGTAAAGCTTGAGAAATTTTGCTATTACCAAATTCAGGATTAATCCAATGGTAAGAAGTTGCTGCTAAAACAGCATCAAATTTTCCGGTTTCTAGTTCCCATTCTTCAAAGGTTGTTTGCTGAATTTCCACCTGTGGATAGATTACACAATTTTGTTTTGCCAAATTACAAGCTGCTAAACTTGGTTCTAAACAAATCATAGAAAAACCTAATTGAGCAAATGCTAAAGTTGCATTTCCCGGTCCACAACCTAATTCTAGAATATTGGCTTTGGTGGAAAGTTGAGCTACTTCTACAGCACCATTAATAATTTCTTGTGGATAGCGAGGTCTGAATTTATTATAGACTTCTGCTACATGAGAATACCAGTTTTTTCTAGTTTCTAAATCTTGAGAATATAAGTTTTTTAGTAGTTCCAGTTCTTTCATAATTAATCCTTAATTTCCCAAAGCTATCACGGCATTTTGTCCCCCAAAGCCAAAGCTAAAACATAGCACTTGCTGAATTTTACTTTCTTGTGCTGATGTGATGAAATTTAAATTAAATTCTGGTTGCTGAAGTCCTACACAGGGAGGTAAAATTTGGTTTTGCAATGCCATGAGTGAAAATGCTACACCTAAAGCTCCAGATGCTCCTAATGTATGACCTGTGCTACCTTTTGTGGAACTAATCGCTAATTTTGGTGAAAACAAGTGTTGAATAATTTTACTTTCAATGCGGTCATTTAACTGGGTAGCTGTACCATGAGTGTGAATGTAGTCTATGTCTGTGGGTGAAATGTGACTACGTTCTAAACATTGTTTAATTGCCATGATTGCACTTTTACCTGATGGTTCTGGTGAATTTCCATGATATGCGTCTGCTGTCAAGCCAAAACCTAATATTTCTCCATAAATCTTGGCTTGTCTTTGGGTGGCTAATTCCGCAGATTCGAGAATCAAAACAGCACCACCTTCACCTAGTACCAAGCCTTCTCGCTGCAAATCAAAGGGATAAGCTCCTGTTTTGGCTAAAGCCCCCATTTGCCTAAATCCGGCAATTGTCAGGGGGGTTATGGGTGCTTCTATTGCCCCTGTGATTACTCGTTGGTATTGCCCAGTTTTGATCAACATTGTAGCTTGAGCGATCGCCCAAATTCCCGTTGCACAAGCCGCCATTGGGGCTAAAACTGCTGCTGTTGCCCCAATTTGTCGCGCTACAGCGATCGCATTCATCTGAGGTAAAGTATTTAACCAATTATCTAAGTTTAATTCTGCCTCTTCCTGATACATCTGTCGCGCCATGATCTCCCAAGATGCTTGATAACTCCGACTAGAACCAATTACCACCGCGCAATCAGGTAAAGGTGTTATTAATTGAGCATCTTGTAAAGCTGAGTTAACAACTATTTCCGTGAGTGTATTTAATAAAGAGGGTTTTTCAGCAATTAATCCCAGGGGAATTATTCCCAATTCTGGAAATAGTTGATGTAATTTAATTCCCGTTTTTCCTAATACTAAATCTCGCCAACTACCCTCCAAGCTTTTACCTAAAGCGGAAACTAAACCAATCCCAGTCACAACAACTCTAACCAATTTTAGATCTTATATAAAAATACATGAAGAAGGAGTCAGAAGTCAGAAGTCAAAAGTCAGAATACTTGTAAAATTACGAAACAACTTTAGGCTAGTACCGCAGGGCGGAATTAAAAATTAACAATTAAAAATTAAAAAGCAGATGGTATAAGCTTTTCAGGGATTTTTAATGGTTGCTTAACTTACGCCGTATTGTGCTAGTTATCAATTATTTTGACAACTGACCACTGTACGGGCGAAGCATTTGGAGAACTATTTTTGGCAATGACCGATAATTTATCTTCCAAATGCTTCGCCCCTACTGACAACTGACAACTAAACTATGGAGCAGTTTTTAGATTTTCCGCGCCTTGAGTAACTTTTGCCGATACAATGCGATCGCCTTGCTCAATTTTGTTCACTACCTCAAAACCTTTGGTAACATTACCAAACACCGCATAGTTACCATCCAAGAACGATAAATCTGCTAAAGCAAAGTAAAATTGAGCAGAAGCAGAATCAGTTGGTTGTGATCTAGCCATAGCGATCGCCCCTTGCTTATGCTGTAATACAGGCTTCTCAGTAATTGTTTTACTGTAAATAGGCTCTTTTGCGCCTTTTGGTTTAATTTCTAACGGTATCCGGCGCTCATTCCCAGTTTTAGGATCAATAAAACCACCTGTTCCCAGTCTATTTTCGGGAAATTTCGGATCTTTACCTTGGGGATCTCCACCTTGAACCACAAAAGGTTGAGGTTCACGGACAACACGATGGAATGCTAAACCGTCATAAACGCCTTTTTGAACCAAATCCACAAAATTACCCGCAGTAATTGGTGCATTTGTGCCATCTATTTCAATTGTAATTGATTGGGGGTTAACTACTTCTCCACGCTTCACCGTCATCACCACCGTAGCTTTACCCTCAAGGCGTGGTAAACCTTTGGTTCCAGGAATACTCTCACTAACAGTTTCTGATACTGTTTGTGCGCTAGTAGTAGCACTGGTAGTCGTTGCCGTTGGGGATGAATTAGAAGATGTTGTACTACCAGTACATCCTCCCAAAGTCAAAGAGCCAATCATCAATAGAACTACAAAAAATTGTGGAAATTTTAACCGCATTGTTAGTGACTGCATTAAACAAAATATCTTCATCTTTTCTGGCCAATTATTCCTTAGATCCCCAGATCCCCGACTTCTCTAAGAAGTCGGGGATCTTATGTTATGGATCTTATTGTTCACCAATCCAAAATCCCTAGAGTCCTTCTAAGGATACTCCTAAAAAACGGGCTAATTCTGCACCTTGGGTTTCCAAATCTGCCAAAGATAACGGTTGACCTACTCGTGTGAGGGGAATATCTCTTCTACCCTTAACCCTAAGATACAAAGCACGTTGAGGATTCAGACCTTCTTTAATCACAATCCTGACAGATTGTACATCTGCAATCCTGCCGTCAATTTGGATTTGACGGTTTTTCCCTGGAAACCCCCAACGAAAGATTTTTAATGTCCCCGTTTCCCGATTGAACTCATTATAACCGCCGCCTAAATCCCACAGCACCACGAGCCACAGATATGTAGCTAATAGCAAGCCAGCAGAACCATATAGTCCCATCACCAATCCTTGAGGGACAAATATTAGTTGTGTTGCATCAGTAACTATGAGTAAATTAACTTTGAGATAACTAGAGATCCCAGCTAAGAAAAAACCACTGGCTCCCATAGTTACAATGCTTGCCCACCAGTAGTTACTAAACCGACGTGAACCAAGAACCTTTTGAGAGAGGAGGTTCTCGCTTTTGTTAATTGTTGTTGATACGGTCATTAAACTGCCTTGGACTATCTTTCTCAAGTCTGCCACTGAAGCAGTCTGGATTGCAAGTTATCAAAGAATTGAGCAGAAATTTTATCCTGAACTTGAAGGATTTTAGGCCGCAGGGCCTGCGCCCCTAGGAAGATTTCTGAGAAAACCTATGTCCAATTGTTAAAATTCTGATATGGATAGAAAATATTTAACTTCCTGTTCCATATCCAGCCCAAACCCTGAGGAATGTGATAAGTTAATAATCATTACGCTACCACAATCTAAATTGCCGGTTAACGGTAGCTAATCATGGCCTAATTTATCAGGTAAATGCCGAAAACCACTGAAAAACAGCAACGCAGTTGAGTATGTTCGTGCTTTAGGGGATGAAGGCTAGAAACAGGATTTATCCTGCACTAAAAATGGTAAAATGCCGTTATCAGTACAAGATTTAAAAACCTACCCCCGGACTGTGGGAAAGTCTACGCCCGAAAAACCTTGAGGAGATATCAGCACGCCTAAAGGGCAAATGTGTTGAGCCTGGGAACCTTAGAAATAAGGATATTAAGAGCGTCATCTCTTAAGAATCCCCTCGGCTTTAGCCAGGGGAGTGTCAAGAGAAATGATCACTTTGTCAAGTAGTCAGTTCTCACAATCTTAGCTTCTGCAAGGCTGCTGGGTTTGTAAAAAAAAACGTTGAATTCCTCACGGCAGATGATATAAATCAGTAAAACTGTGGAAACACTGCTTAAAAAAACGGGGCAATTTTAGTAAAAAACGAGGATTTTAGTT
>NZ_VIKZ01000050.1:0-33576 GCF_009711985.1 Dolichospermum sp. UHCC 0260
TGGACCGGGGAGTGTCAAAATTAATTAACTAGCAATAACAGCAATACAATCAATTTCTACCAACACATTTTTAGGTAAACGGGAAACTTCCACACAAGCACGCGCTGGGGCGGTATCTTCGGAAAAATATTTTGCATAAACCGCATTAACAGCGGCAAAATCATTCATATCAGCTAAAAATACCCCAGTTTTTACCACATCTGCAAATGTAGCCCCTGCTTCTGTCAAAATAGCTTCAATATTTCTCATTACCTGTTCTGTTTGCTTAACCACATCTTCGGTATAAACAACATCACCTAAACGGGGATCTATGGCAATTTGTCCAGCCACAAATAACATTTGTCCAGAAGCGAGAATTGCTTGATTATAGGGTCCAACTGGTGCAGGTGCTTTATCGGTACGGATTACTTTACGAGTCATAATATTTATCTCTTTTGGCTCTTTTGTTAATGGTGTTTCTGGTTTACCGAATTCTAAATCTGTAGGTGTTTGGTAAACTTCTCCATCTGGCATTATCGCACCTGTCAGGTCAGCATTTTTAAAGGTTGCACCATAGATATTTACGCCGGTTAAATCTGCTCTTTTTAAGTTTGCACCATTGAGATTTGCCTTCATTAAATCTGTTGTTTGCAAATCTGCTTTTTCTAAATTTGTACCTTGTAAAGAGGCTTTTCGGAAGTTTACACTATCTAGGTTTGCTTTGCTCAAGTTGGCATTATCCAAGTTAGCATTACTGAAATTTGCACTTTCTAGGTTTGCTTTGCTCAAGTTGGCATTATCCAAGTTAGCATTACTGAAATTTGCTTTATCTAGGTTGGCTTTACTTAAATTAGCACCACTCAAATCAGCCCCGGTCAAATTTAAATTAGAACCGTTCACTAATTCACTTAAATTAGCGTTTATTAAAGATACCCTGGTGAGATTTGTACGATCAAGATCCGCTTTACTCAAGTTAGCATCATTCAAATCTGCCCCCGCTAAATTTGCACCTGTTAGGTCAATTTCACTCAAATCTGCACCTTCAAGGTCTACTCCTCTCAGATTGACAGAACGAAAACTTCGTTCCCCAGCGGCGTATTTCTGTAAAAGTTCTTCAGCGTCCATAATGCACCATTGAATACCATGCAAACAGTATAAAACAATGCTTGACGTTAAAGTACAGGTATTGATGGCAATATTGCCTAATGATTAATTATAGTGTTATAATAGCACTACCTAACACTGCATGACAAAAAGAGGAAAATCAAGAGAAAATGAAAGCATAGAAATACTAAGCATTGCCATTATGCCTGAAGGAAAAAGACTAAACATATATTTCACTGATGAAGATGATTTAAAGCTTTATGCAGAAATATCAACAGCAGCGAAAAACGAAAAACGCTCAATGAGCCAAATGGTAAAAATACTTGTCAGTGATGCCATAGCGAAGCGCCAACACCAAAAACAATAAGAACTAACATGACTACAGAACAAAGACTTGACCGCGTGGAAACTGAATTTGCTACCATTCGTCAACTACTGATCTCAGCCGCTACCTATGCTGAATCAGCTAATCGGCGGATTGATGAGTTAGGTACAAAACAAGACCGCACTCAAATCATGTTGGATGAGTTAGGTGCAAAACAAGACCGTTCCCAAATCATGTTGGATGAGTTAGGTGCAAAACAAGACCGTTCCCAAATCATGTTGAATGAGTTAGGCATAAAACAAGACTGCACTCAATCACAACTTGACCAGTTAGGAATGCAAGTTGACCAATTATCAAGCAGAGTTGATGAGTTTATCTTTCATACTCAGCGCCTATTTAACAAAGCAGGTGGTGAGATAGAAGAAACAAAGGCAAGAACTGAAAGATTAGAAGCAATAATGTTAAAACTTGATCGAAACTATGAAGAGCAAAAATCGCAGTTTCAGGAGTATCAACTGACAACTAATGCAGCATTGGAACGAATTGACCGAGTTTTAGATTATCTATTGAGACAGTCAGGAAATTAAACAGCTTGGGTTTAGCATTGTGCTTTACCTCTACAGATTTCTTCTCTCTTCTTCTCTTACTTTGCGCCTTTGCTCCTTAGCGTCTTTGCGCGAAACCATTCCAATCTCCTACCCCAACCTCGGACGAATCCCATAATTTCTATACTGCCAATAATCCCGCAAAATCCGGTCATGATCAAAACACAAATTACCTGGAACACACCAAGGCTCAAAAATACCCAACTCCTTAGCATCATCACCCGCTAAAGGCTCACCCGTAGCTGTTGCTAAAAATACAATACTAATCGTATGTTTACGAGGATCACGACTGGGATCAGAATATACTAATAACTGTTCTATTAACTCTACTTTTAAGCCTATTTCTTCTTCTGCTTCCCTAATTGCTGCCTTTTCCACCGATTCACCATAATCAACAAAACCACCGGGTAACACCCAGCCTAAAGGTTCATTATGTCTTTCAATCAGGATAATGGGGCGATGAGGTCTATCAATTAATTCAATAATAATATCAACGGTGGGTGCAGGATTTCTGTAAGTCATGATTCGGTTATGGTAGGGATTATAGATCCCCGACTTCTCAAAGAAGTCGGGGATCTGAGTTAATCTTCTCATAAGACCTCGCGGTAAGCGGGAAACGAGCGCGGCTTGGCTCCCAACAGAGGGAAGCGGCACGAGGGATTTTAATCCCTGTGGTATGTTAGAATTAAATTGTGAGTAAGAACAAAAAACATCTACGTGTTGAAGCATCCTAGTACGGAGAAATTCCGGCTCCTATGAAACAACGGTTAAGGTTTAAGTCCTAACGGCAGTATTGACAAGAAAGAGCGAGTAATGGCAGGTTGTGGAGCGTACCGCGTCTTGGCTTAGTGATGGATTCTAAAAACACTGAAAACCATAAAAGTAAGCGCAATTTCGACACCTTGATTGGCAGTTGTTTTGAGCGTTTAGGCGGCGTTTGACGGTCGCAGCGAGATTAGATTGAGCTAAACTCTTAATTTAATTCTGTCAGTAGAATCTCAGTGGCTTGGCTCCCTGAGAGTGTCAATTCTTCACGAATCACAACAGTCAAGACTAACTATGCCATGATAAATTCAATGCGTGATTTATAAAAATATATTTCAGGTTAAATATGCCTTTTCCTAGATCCAGTGGTATTTTACTTCATCCTACTTCTTTTCCCAGTCGGTTTGGTATTGGGGATTTGGGTTTGGAAGCTTATCGGTTTATTGATTTTCTCAAACATAGTCATCAGCAATATTGGCAAGTTTTACCTCTAGGTCCGACTGGTTACGGTAATTCCCCTTATATGTGCTACTCCGCAATGGCGGGAAATTACTTTTTGATTAGTCCCGAAAAGTTGCTAGATGAGGGTTTGTTAATTCCAGAAGATTTGGCTGATTTACCAGATTTTTCTGTAAATAAAGTAGATTTTAACGAAGTTATCCCTATTAAGGTTAATCTACTCATTAAAGCTTGTGAGGATTTTAAAACTAAAGCAAATTCAACTCAAAAACGAGCTTTTGCTAAGTTTTGTGCTGATAAAGGCTATTGGTTAAATAATTACGCGCTATTTATGGCACTTAAAGATATCCAAAATGGTGCAAGCTGGTACAATTGGGAGCCAGAATTAGCAAAGCGTGAACCAGTAGCTTTAGCCCAGATGGAAAAAGATTTGGAAGAGGAGATTTTTTATTACAAGTTTGTTCAATATGAGTTCTTCCGGCAGTGGTCAGAACTGAAAAAATATGCTAACGAAAATGGGATAGAGATTATTGGTGATATTCCCATTTACGTAGCCCATGATAGTGCTGATGTGTGGGCTAATCCTGATATTTTTGCTTTAGATGAAGAAACGGGAGAAGTGGCTTTAATGGCGGGAGTTCCACCCGACTACTTTAGCGCTACTGGTCAATTATGGGGAAATCCGGTTTATAACTGGGAAGAATTGCAAAAACAAGATTTCAAATGGTGGATATTACGCTTTGAGGCGATGCTGGATTACGTGGATATAATTCGCATTGATCATTTCCGGGGTTTTGAGGCTTATTGGGCTGTTCCCCAGGGAGAAACGACTGCCATGAATGGCGAATGGATTGAAGCGCCTGGAGTAGCTTTATTTGAGGCAATTAGAAAGCGTTTGGGTAAGTTACCTGTTTTGGCGGAGGATTTGGGAATTATTACGCCAGAAGTGGAGGCACTGCGAGATCAGTTTGAGTTTCCAGGGATGAAGGTGTTGCAGTTTGCCTTTGGTTCTGATCCCGGAAATCCATTTTTACCCTTTAATTACACTCGCAATGCTGTAGTTTATACAGGTACTCACGACAACGATACGACTGTAGGCTGGTTTAACACGGGAAATGATTACGAAAAGCAAAATTTATTGTTGTATTTGGGTTGTATAAGTCCTGATGGTATACACTGGGACTTAATTAGGTTAGCTTTAAGTTCGATCGCTAATCAAGCGATTATACCTTTGCAGGATGTATTAGGTTTGGGAACTGAAGCCCGGATGAATTTTCCTAGTACAGCGGAGGGAAATTGGGAGTGGCGTTACCAACCAGGTGTATTAACGCCAGATTTAAGCGATCGCTTAAAAACTCTCACTCTCCGTTACGGACGCGCTAGTAGAGAAAAGTAGGGGAAGTGGGGGAAGTGGGGGAAGTAGGGGAAGTAGGGGAAGTAGGGGGAGTAGGGGAGAAATTTTCTTCCTTCTGACAACTGACCACTGACCACTGACCCCTATGAGTTTGGTTTAGCAGCGATCTTGATTTCTTGAGTTTTCCCAAGTTCTCCCATTTCCTTTGCTTCCTGCTGATTCACGCTCATTAACACACCACCAGCATTATCAGTTTTTACTGTCATTTGGTCAGTGGCGTTCCAAGTGCGACTAGAACCTTGTGGTAAAACTCCCTCAAAGGCGGTTTTACCATCTGTAACCACACTAATCCAAGATGAGGTTTTTAAAGTCACACCAATTTGTACGGATTGATGCTCTTTCTTGCTGAGTAATGTATTACTAGCTGTTTCTTGCCCTTTTGACTGCGCTGCTGTATTTGGTTGAATTTGGCGGTTATTTGCCTGCAAGGTGGCATTATTCAACAACTGGGATAAACCGTTCACAGAACAGAAAATTAACCCGATATAAAGCAGGTAAAGATGAATAGGACGTAATTGAGGAACAGCTTGTGCTTTCCAATGGGATTTAACACCCACTGATTGAGAACCAATGGGGAAATGACTGGCAAATTCTGCTCCCCGAACTCCTAAAGCTTCTGCAAACTGTCTAATTAAGCCTTGAATATAAATTGGTTCTGGTAAGTCGCTTAAATTACCTTCTTCAATTGCTTGCAAAAGTCGTCGAGGAATTCTAGTTAATCCGACTAACTCATCCAGAGTTAAACCTTTTTCTTGCCGTAGTGAAGCTAGTTGTGAGCCAAGTTGTCCTAACTTTTCGGCTTGATGTTCCTTGATAGAAGGTTTGATTGGCTGTTCATCCTTCTTTCTGAACCATTTCATATTTTTCCTTTACTCCTTAACTCGGCTTTGTCTGAATCGGTGTGCGAATTATCTGCTTATTTAAAAAACTCATCTCATCTTCACTAAGATGACGATATTTACCAGATGGCAAAAATGCTGTTGTTAACGTTTTTAATTGAATTAAACCAATAGCCGTACGATGTAGCTTGATAACTGGATATCCCAATTGTTCGGCTATGCGGCGAATTTGACGGTTTCTTCCTTCCTGTAAAACGATCTCTAAGCAGCTTTGATCAATATAACTTTCAATTAAGCGCACTTGAGCAGGTCTTGTGATTCTTCCTTCCAGAACTATACCCTGACTCCAATTTTTGAGAACTGTTGCTGGGGGATGGCCTTGAACAACAACACGATAGGTCTTAGTAATACTATGACTGGGATGGGTAAGTCCATAGGTCAGTTCCCCATCATTGGTTAAAATCAAGGCTCCTGTGGAGTCTACATCCAAACGGCCTACCGGGTGAATACCCCATCCGGTTCTTAACTCTGACGGTAGCAGATCCAAAACGGTTGGTCTTCCTTGAGGATCATGGCAAGTAGAGACAATTCCGGATGGTTTATGCAGTAATAAATACATTTTGGATGGTCGCTGTTCTGCCAGCACAGGTTGACCATCAATAGAGATTTTGTCTTGAGAGGGATCGACTTTTTGACCTAAATGTGCTACTACCCCGTTAACACATACTCGTGATTGCCTCATCATTTCTTCGGCTTCACGTCGTGAGGCGATACCCCATTGAGCTAGAATTTTTTGTAACCGTTCCTCCATGTTTAAATTGTGATTTTCTTGCTGAATATTTTTATACTACTAATGTTTGCACTTTGTTGTTAACAAACTTCCATGTTAAAGTTAAGAACTGTTTAAGATGCTCAATAATTGGGCATATTTACATTGATGTAACCGTCGAAAAATGACAGAACCAAGTTCCCCAAATCCAAATAATAGCAGAGTCAGGATCATTACAAAAGTTTTAACATCAGCGATTAAGCTCTGGTTAAGAAGCCAATTAAATCAAGTATCTCATTTAGAGGTACAGATAGAAGCAAGCGATCGCCAATTACTTTCTGGTTACATTCCTGGAGTATCAATTTCTGCTAGTAATGCAGTGTATCAAGGTCTTCGTGTTACACAAATCGAACTTGAGGCAGAAAAAATCCAACTGAATGTTGCTGCAATATTAAAAGGACAACCTTTGCAATTATCAGCAATAGTCCCTGTGGTTGGTAAGCTGATTATCACCGCACAGGATCTTAATAACTCTCTTTCATCTCCATTATTATTAACGGCTATAAATGATGGACTGATTCCACTATTAGCAGAATACAGCCTAAATTACCCGTTTATTACTTGGGAAAAAATCACCCTTGACAACCAGGTATTGATCCTACACGGTATCCCCATTTCTGAAACAGAAGGGGCATTTTTCAATATTCATTTAGGCTTAGAACTACGCAATGGTCAAGAACTGCAATTAACGCAGGTTCAGGTAAAGACCGATCAAGAGGTGCTTTTGGAAAGGAATTCTCCTTATATGATAAACCTGGGAACAGATGTTGATATCGAAAAAATTTCTCTGCTGCCAGAACAATTAACCTGTTATGGACGTATTAATATTAACCCATAACTATTAAAAAATCAAAACTCAATATTCCCTGAATTTACTTTAAATTGTATGGCTATTGTGAGTGACATGAGCAAGTTGAGATTAAATCTTATCTTAGTTCCTATTACAGCGTTTTTTCTAATAAAGGTAAAAGTAATGTAACGAAATAATACACTAGAGGAGCAGTGAAAATATAGCTATCGGTGCGATCTAAAATCCCCCCATGACCGGGGATCAATTGCCCTGAATCTTTGACACCGGCATCACGTTTCAGTAAGGATTCTGTTAAGTCACCCAATAAACTAGCAATACCAATAATTAGACCTAATGTGACACCAGTGATTAACCAATGGGGAAAATGGAGAAGGTAAGCTCCTACCATAGCAACAGCGACACTGGCAGTAATGCCAAAAACAGCACCTTCTACAGTTTTTTTGGGACTAATATCTGATAATCGCGTTTTCCCGAAGAATTTACCAAACGTATAAGCGCCAATATCCGCAGCCCAAATACATAAGAACGTGAGGATAGTCGCAGTTAAACCCGCGGGGAAGGCAGTTAAATTACCTTGTCCAATATCTTGCCAATTAGATGGCCAATAACCACCTAAAGGTAAATTACTGCTAATAGCATGATCAATTCCTCGTAAGCGGACCCAGTAACTTGGTAAGTAACCGACATAAAACAAACCCATAATAGAAGCGGAAATATCCGCAATGGTGGCTAATTTGGGTTGAAATAGTAAATAAAAACAAATAAGTGTCCCGGCTATGGGCATAATTGCATCAGCTAAACTACCATTCAGAGTACAAATTGCCAGTAGAACTTGACTAACAATCATAGTAGTTTTGACTGAGGGTGTGATGCCGCGAGAACGGACCAAATTAAAATATTCTTGTTGACCTAAAAATACGACAATAGCGATCGCTATCGTAAAATACCAACCCCCTAAGAGAGTTGCAGATAGCGCCATCATAATCGCAATAATTCCACTAATAATTCGAGGCCAGGGCATAAGCAATTAAAAATTAAGAATTAACAATTGAAAATGAGGGTAAGGAGTCACGGAGTCAGAAGAGAGGAGTTAGGAGGCAGAAGAAACAAAGGAAAAAAGCTAAATAGAAGGTAGAACAGATTTATTTCTGACTTTTATCCATGTCCAATCCATCATTGTCAATTTTCAATTTTCAATTGTTTAATCTAGTTTTTCACCACTAAGAATGAAAATGGGATCGGCTGCTACAAAGGTTTGAGAATAGCCCCGTGTTTCTAAGCGATTTACCGCTGACTGGACAACTTCAATATTCCTAACTCTCAACTGAGAAAAGCTTTGAGAAATAGCATACAGACTTTCTAGACTAGGAGCAGTAGCGACCACTCGGCCAGATGTTGGTAAATATTGCCAGGCAGCTTGGACAATTTCCTGTATGGCTTTTCCACCTTCAATGCAGATCCGATCAGGTAGTAACTTGATTTGATCTAAGCATTCTGGGGCGCTACCTTCAATTACTTCGACGTTTTTGACTTCAAAGCGATCGCAGTTGCGTCTAATTAGGTTCGCAACATCCTCATCTCTTTCGATAGCAATCACTCGTCCGTGGGGACACAATAAGCTCACCTCTATAGGAATTGTACCTGTTCCTGCGCCAATATCCCACAATACCGAATTGGCTTCTAGTCGCAGTTGGGAAATTATCAGCAATCTTAATTCTCGCTGACTGAGGGGAATACCTGGTAAATTCTCAAATAATTCGTCGGGAATACCTGGGGTAATATAAGGCCAAAGTGGGGAAGGCATAAGCAATTAAAAATTAACAATTAAAATTTAACAATTGGGAAAGGGGAAGATAATTTTGGTAGTTATGCTCATCAATGACATCAGGAAACTGCAATGATGAATAGGGAAATATTAGCTAATCGCTATGAAGTTCAACAACAGCTAGGCAAAAAAGCCGGGAGAAGGACTTTCTTGGCTACTGATTTAGTAACTGGAAAATCGGTAATTGTCAAGTTACTTGCTTTTAGTAATGATTTTGAATGGGATGATCTCAAATTATTTGAGAGAGAAGCTCAAACTTTAAAATCTTTATCACATCCCCATATTCCTGCATACTTAGACTATTTTGAGGTCAATTCCTCTAGATATAAAGGATTTGCCCTGGTTCAGACTTATATTTCAGCCCAAACCTTAGAACAATATTTACAAGCTGGGAGGAAATTTACAGAAATTGAAGTTAAAGAAATTGCTAAAGCAGTTTTAGAAATTCTTATATATTTACATGAGTTAAATCCACCTGTTGTCCACCGTGATATTAAGCCTAGCAATATTTTATTAGGAGAGCGCTCTGGCAATAGTGTCGGTTTAGTTTATTTAATAGATTTTGGTTCAGTTCAGACCGTCCTAGCAGCAGAAGGAGGGACAAGAACTGTTGTGGGGACTTATGGTTATATGCCACAGGAACAGTTTGGGGGGCGTACTGTTCCCGCTTCTGACCTTTATAGTTTAGGTGCAACCCTAATTTATTTGGTGACAGGGACTAACCCAGCAGATTTACCCCAAAAGGATTTTCGCATTCAATTTCAGCAAGTTGCTAATCTTAGTCCCAGTTTTGTTAAGTGGTTGCAGGGAATCACAGAACCAAGTTTAGAAAAGCGGTTTTCTACAGCAACTCAAGCGCTGATAGCTTTAGAACAGCCAACATATCAGCCAACATATCAAGACATCACCGCTTTAAATATTGGTAAACCAGCGGGTAGTAAAATTCAATTAACCAAAAATGAAGAGATTTTAGAAATTATTATTCCTCCGGTTGGCTTTCAATCTTCAATGGTATTTGTAGGTTTTTTTGCCATAGCCTGGAATTCTTTTATCTTATTTTGGACTATTGGTGTTTTGTCTGCTCCCTTTCCTACTAATATACCCTTTGCCTTATTTTCATTACCTTTTTGGGGCGTAGGCTTTTCGATGATATATGGTATATTTTCCAGTTTATTTGGTAGTACAAAAATACATATAGATTCCCAACAAATTTCTGTGAATTACCAGTTAGGGAAATGGACAATCCCCCGTCGTCGTTCATTTTCTAGAGAAAATATTGATAAATTAGTTTATACACCGAGATATTTTACTAAAGACTCAGACGGGGATAAAACTCAAGTACCTGCAAAATTGGTAATTTGGGCAGGAGTCGAAAAATTTGAGTTTGATGTTAATACTTTCACCATCAAATCTGAAGCAGAATTAGAATGGTTAGCGAGGGAATTAAGTGATTGGTTAGGGATAGAAATCACCAGTCCTTAGTTTTTAGGGGCTTAGCAATGCTAAACTCAAACCCATTAAAAAAATCCCCCACCTTACGGCAGGGGATTTTTAATTACCTAAAACTAGTAGTTAAGATCAACCGAACTTACCAGCAGTAGAAGCAATGAGGAACGCTGCGTAGGTGAGGATGTAGCCAACAGTGAAGTGAGCTAAACCAACCACACGAGCTTGAACAATGGAGAGAGCAACGGGCTTATCCTTCCAGCGAACCAAGTTAGCTAAAGGAGTACGTTCGTGCGCCCAAACCAAGGTTTCAATTAACTCTTGCCAGTAACCTCTCCAAGAGATGAGGAACATGAAACCAGTAGCCCAGACGAGGTGTCCAAAGAGGAACATCCAAGCCCAAACAGACAAGTTATTCATGCCGTAGGGGTTGTAACCGTTAATCAACTGAGCAGAGTTAGCCCAGAGGTAATCACGGAACCAGCCCATCAGGTAGGTAGAGTTTTCGTTGAACTGAGCAACGTTACCTTGCCAAATACCTAAGTGTTTCCAGTGCCAGTAGAAGGTTACCCAACCAATGGTATTCAACATCCAGAACATAGACAGGTAGAAAGAGTCCCATGCGGAGATATCGCAAGTACCGCCACGGCCGGGACCGTCGCAGGGGAACGCATAACCGAAGTCCTTTTTATCGGGCATCAGTTTAGAACCACGCGCATCCAAAGCACCCTTAACGAGTACCAAGGTAGTGGTGTGGATAGCCAAAGCGAAAGCGTGGTGAACCAAGAAATCGCCAGGTCCAATGGTCAAGAACAAGGAATTTGTGCCAGAGTTGATGGCATCTAACCAGCCAGACAACCAAACGTTACCAGCATTGGGGTAAGCGGTGTAAGCAATACTGTCGGGGTTAGACAACAGTACATTCAAGCCATACAGAGCTTTACCTTGGGCAGCTTGGATGAATTGAGCAAATACTGGCTCAATCAAGATTTGTTTTTCAGGAGTACCGAACGCAACAACTACGTCGTTGTGAACATATAAACCCAGGGTGTGGAAACCCAAGAAGAGAGATACCCAGCTAAGGTGGGAGATGATCGCTTCTTTGTGTTGTAACATCCGGTCAAGGACGTTACCTTTGTTTTGTTCAGGATCGTAGTCACGAACCCAGAAGATTGCCGCGTGAGCAAAAGCACCAACCATCAAGAAACCAGCGATGTACTGGTGGTGGGTGTACAGTGCTGCCTGTGTGGTGTAATCCTTAGCGATGAACGCATAAGGAGGCAGAGCGTACATATGCTGCGCTACCAAGGAACAGATAGTTCCCAAAGATGCCAAAGCTAATGACAACTGGAAGTGCAGGGAGTTGTTGATGGTGTCGTAAAGACCTTGGTGGGGCAGGTTGAACTGACCTTCGCTCTTGCTACCGGGAACTAAACCAGATTTGGAATTCAGCATTTCTTTGATGCTGTGACCAATTCCGAAGTTAGTCCGGTACATATGACCAGCGATGATGAACAAAACTGCGATCGCCAAGTGGTGGTGAGCCATGTCAGTCAACCACAAGGATTCTGTTTGGGGGTGGAAACCGCCCAAGAAGGTGAGAATCGCAGTCCCAGCACCAGTGGAAGTACCAAATAACTGGCCAGCGGTGTCAGGGTTTTGAGCGTAAACGCCCCAGTTACCTGTGAAGAAAGGAGTTAAACCTTCTGGATGGGGAGCTACAGTCAAGAAGTTATCCCAGCCCACGTGGATACCACGAGATTCAGGAATAGCAACGTGAACCAAGTGACCTGCCCAAGCGAGAGAACTAACACCGAATAAAGCCGATAAGTGGTGGTTTAGACGGGGTTCAGCACTCTTGAACCAAGAGAGGCTAGGACGGAACTTGGGTTGTAAATGTAACCAACCAGCAAACAGGAACAATGCTGCTAACAGGAGCAAACCAACAGAACCAGTATATAGTTCTGTGTTTGTCCGCATCCCGATGGTGTACCACCAGTGATAAACACCGGAGTAAGCAATGTTTACAGGGTTGCTTGCACCAGCTTGGGTGAAAGCTTCAATTGCAGGCTGACCGAAGTGAGGGTCCCAAATTGCATGGGCAATGGGACGGACGTGCAGGGGATCTTTAATCCACTGTTCAAAGTTACCTTGCCAGGCCACGTGGAACAGGAGGCTGGATGCCCACAGGAAGATGATTGCCAAATGACCGAAGTGCGTAGCGAAAATCTTTTGGTAAAGATTCTCTTCCGTCATGCCATCGTGGCTTTCAAAATCGTTGCCTGTAGCGATCGCATACCAAATCCGACGAGTAGTCGGGTCCTGTGCGAGATCCTGGCTAAATTTTGGAAATTTTGTTGCCATAGGTGTGATCTGTCCTCTGACCTTTAGCCATTATTTGTCAGCAAAATTTTAGATTTTAGATTCTGGATTTTGGATTAAATCTCAAATCCAAAATCCAAAATTCCACTGATTCTTATCCTACTGAAAGGATGTGTGCGTGGAAGAATGCCCAAGTGGTAGCAATTCCTCCTAATAGGTAGTGAGCCACACCTACAGCCCGACCTTGAGTGATGCTCAGTGCGCGAGGCTGAATTGTTGGGGCTACTTTCAGTTTATTGTGCGCCCAAACAATGGACTCAATTAATTCTTGCCAGTAGCCACGACCACTGAACAGGAACATTAAGCTGAACGCCCAAATGAAGTGAGCGCCTAAGAACATGAGTCCGTAAGCGGATAACTCAGTTCCGTAGGAGTTAATTACTTGTGTAGCTTGCGCCCACAAGAAGTCACGTAACCAACCGTTGATGGTGATAGCACTTTCTGCAAAGTTGCCACCAGTAATGTGATTTACTGTGCCATCTGCATCTACTGTTCCCCAGACATCAGATTGCATCTTCCAGCTAAAGTGGAAAATTACAATTGATAAGGAGTTATACATCCAGAAGAGTCCGAGGAAGATGTGATCCCAACCGGAAACTTGGCAAGTACCGCCACGACCTGGACCATCGCAAGGGAATCTGAAGCCTAAATTAGCCTTGTCTGGAATCAGACGAGAACTGCGGGCATACAATACACCTTTGAGCAAGATCAGAACAGTAACGTGAATGGTGAATGCGTGGATGTGGTGAACCATGAAGTCCGCTGTACCCAAAGCAATGGGCATCATTGCGACCTTACCGCCTACAGCTACCAATCCGCCACCAAAAGCATGACTAACTACTTGAAGAGCGTTAGGTGCTGTGTTGCCGGGAGCTAATGTGTGCAGGTTTTGCACCCATTGAGCAAATACTGGTTGCAATTGAATTGCACTGTCGGAGAACATATCCTGGGGACGACCCAAGGCACGCATGGTGTCATTGTGAATGTATAAACCAAAGCTATGGAAGCCTAAGAATATAGATACCCAGTTGAGGTGAGAAATGATAGCGTCACGGTGACGAATCACGCGATCCAATACGTTGTTTTGGTTAACAACAGGATCGTAGTCCCGCACCATGAAGATGGCTGCGTGAGCAGCGCCACCAACAATCAAGAAACCACCGATCCAAATATGGTGAGTGAAGATACACAATTGTGTTGCGTAATCAGTTGCCAAGTAAGGATATGGAGGCATCGCGTACATATGATGGGCGATGATGATTGTCAAGGAACCCAAGAAAGCTAGGTTAGTAGCTAATTGAGCGTGCCAAGAAGTGGTGAGGTTTTCGTAAAGACCTTTGTGACCTTCGCCAGTGAAAGGACCTTTATGAGCTTCTAGAATATCTTTGATGTTGTGACCGATACCCCAGTTGGTACGGTACATATGACCAGCAACGATGAACAGTACAGCGATCGCTAGGTGGTGATGAGAAATATCAGTCATCCACAAGCCGCCTGTAACTGGGTTTAAACCGCCCTTAAATGTGAGGATATCCGCGTAAGCGCCCCAATTTAAGGTGAAGAAAGGTGTTAAACCACTAGCGAAACCAGGATATAGTTCTGCCATTTTTGCTGTATTAAACAGCAATTCATGAGGCAATGGAATGTCCTTAGCTGCTACACCTGCATCTAACAGATTGTTGATTGGTGCAGAAACGTGAATTAAGTGACCAGCCCATCCTAAAGAACCACAGCCTAACAACACTGATAAGTGATGATTCAGCATTGACTCCACATTTTGGAACCATTCCAATTTAGGAGCGCGTTTGTGGTAGTGGAACCAGCCAGCAAATAAGAACAAGCCTGCTAATACCAAGCCGCCAATTGCAGTTACATATAGCTGGAAGGAGCTAGTGATACCCCAGCCACGCCATACTTGGAACAAGCCAGAGGTGATTTGAATGCCGCGGAAACCGCCGCCCATATCACCATTTAAAATGTCTTGACCAACAATAGACCAAACAGTTTGAGCGCTGGGCTTAACTCCTAATGGATCAGCCAGCCAAGCTTCGTAGTTAGAGAACTTAGCACCGTGGAACAACATCCCGCTCAACCAGATTGCTACTATGGACAAATGTCCGAAGTGAGCGGCGAATATCTTGCGGGAGATGTCTTCTAAATCACTTGTATGTGTATCAAAATCATGGGCGAGGGCATGGAGGTTCCAAATCCAGGTTGTGGTTTTTGGGCCTCGGTTTAAGGATCTCTCGAAATGTCCTGGCTTTGCCCATTTTTCAAATGAGGTAGGAACCGGATCATTGTCAACGATCACTCTTGCTTTTTTTTCCTCTCGCTCCGGAGGACTAATCGTCATTCGACCTCCTCTCTATAAGGAATTGGGAATCATGAATACCACCTAGAATAACACATTCGCAGTTTTCAGATTTCTCTGGACTAACGATGTGGTTGCCGTGTGGAAAAGAAAAGTTGTTTCTGTTGAATTATAGAGTCAGAACTTGCACATTGTTATAGACCTGTTAACAATAATTAAACATAGCCAAGTTTATGGTCTAATTTACGTTACCAGTTCCTATACATTGTTCAAATGTCAATAGACTCTTCATTTAATTTACAAAGAACAACAATTTGCAAAACTGATGATTTATACGGAAATCGGCTTAAACCCTTGCTGTTTAGCTACTTTTACCCAAAATTAGCGGTCTATAAGCAAATTATTTTCCCGGAATTAAGTCAAAAAAATTACTTATTTGGCATTCTAATCAAAGAAAAGTAAGTAGATTTATAACTTTGGTCATAGATTTATGCTCTTAATCCATAGTCCATGAGTCATAATTTGCGCTACAATGATTGCCTCAATTGTTAAAAACTATTAAGGAATAAAAACATGAACACTGGGTGCAGAAAATTTTTTGAGTTACTTTTCTCAAATAGATTCCCAATTATTAAATGGGTTGTCACATTAGTGCTAGTTGTAAATTTGAGTAGTTGCGCTGAAGCAGCAAATAGTCAGGAAATATCTATCAATCCCTTCATGAAAGCGTCCCCAGCTTCAGAAATTTCTGGGACATTTTCCGAAACCGCACCACCAAATGTTATCCAAGCATTGCGTCCCAGTTTGGAGGGTTATCAACCCCAAGTCAGCATCCTCAGTCCCCAGGTAGATGAAATTCTTCAAGACAATATAGTTAAAGTAAAGTTACAAGTTAAGGACTTACCGATATTTAAAGACCCTCAATGGCAACTTGGACCTCATTTGCACCTAATTTTAGACAATCAGCCCTATATAGCTGTTTACGATGTAAATCAGCCGGTGGTATTGTCAGACTTATCCCCTGGTACGCATACTCTTCGCGTTTTTGCTTCTCGTCCGTGGCATGAAAGTTTTAAAAATGAAGGTGCTTATACTCAAACCACATTTCACGTCTTGACGAAAACCGAGGAAAACAACCCAGATTCTAAATTACCGTTACTTACTTATAGTCGTCCCAATGGTGGTTATGGTGCAGAACCCATTATGCTGGATTTTTACCTAACTAATGCACCATTGCATAGTCTCGCTGAAACTAATCCTGAAGATACAATGAGCAATTGGCGCATTCGGAGTACAGTTAATGGTGAAAGCTTTATTCTTGATCGTTGGCAACCTATTTATCTCAAAGGGTTTAAACCTGGTAAAACTTGGGTAAAACTGGAATTCCTCGATAATCAAGGACAACCTGTGAAAAATGCCTTTAATACCAGTATCAGATTAATTAATTATCAACCCAATGGTCAAGATACTTTATCCAAAATTGTCAGAGGGGAATTGACAGCAGATGAAGTCCGTGGCATTGTAGACCCAACGTATACTGCTAAAATTACAGCTACTGAGGCTACACCAACTCCAGCAACGAAAGCAGAGAAACAGCCAATTCCTGAAGTTAAAGTTCCTGAAGTTAAAGTTCCTGAAGTTAAAGTTCCTGAAGTTACACCAACTCCAGCAACGAAAGTAGAGAAACAACCAGTTCCCGAAGTTAAAATTCCTGAAGTTAAATCAACTCCCGTTGCGTCTCCCCCAGTAGCAGCAGAAGCAAAAGTCACGGAAACAGAGGAATCAAATTTACCTACCCAGACAATGGAAAATCCTAAATCTCAATTTCAAGAGTAATTAACTAAAAATACTCAGTTGCAAACTTTGAGATAAAGTTTCCATTAGTGCCAAACCAGCTACAGGATTACCTACAATGTCTAAAGCAGGACTGTAGCTGGCGATCGCTCCCTGATTTGGTATGATGGCCACAAGTCCACCACCAATACCTGATTTTATTGGTAAACCAATTTTCACAGCATACTCAGCGGAAGCTTCATATAAACCGCAAGTTAACATCACCGCATTCACAATTTGACGGTGTTGATTTTTGATCACCTCGCTTTTGCAAGCTAATACTTTTCCTAACTTCGCTAAATCTTCCACTGTCCCAGATATACAACATATTTGCTCATAAACATCAAGAGATAATTCAATATTATTTAAATGTCCAGCTTCGTAGAGATAGTTAGTAATATCTATATTTGTCTGAGAACTACTAGCACGGACTGAAGCTAGAATATTTGCATCTATATATAATTGAGTATCTGCTAATTTATTTAACCATTCACAAAACAATTGTGTACATTCATTTCCATCTTTTCCTGGCAACTTATCAGCGAGAGTAATAGCACCACTATTAATCATGGGGTTGCGAGGATATCCATTATCTGCTATTAATTGCACTAAAGAATTAAAAGGCGCGTCCGAGGATTTAACCCCAACCCATTGCAAAACCTGTTTTACTCCGTAATATTCGAGCAGGTATAGTAGAGAAAATGGCTTTATCACACTCATAAATGGAAATACACAAGCTGTATCTCCTAAACTGTAATTTTCTCCTGGTTCGCAACTTATATGAACAGCAAAACGGTTAGGATTAACAATAGCTAATTGAGGAATGCGTTCAATAACTTTTCCCTGTGCTGCTTGGGTTTTTGATTGTTCTACCCAGCTAGATAAATTATGTATATTAATGCTTTTTATTCCTAGCACAAGCCGAAACCTCAAATTAAAACATAATCTGGATTATATCTTAATGAGTATTTACTCTAACCTTTCATGTAACTAATTTTAAATAAAAAGCCGAAAATTTACGTGATATTAGCAATTACGGGTAATTGGTAAAAGGCAATAAAAAGATAAATGTTCCCTGTTCCCTGTTCCCTGTTCCCTGTTCCCTGTTCTTAGGTAAGATAGACTGATTAACAACCAAGTTGTCGGAAAAGATAAATTGGTTTATTTCCCTAATAACAAGGTTTTTAACAGTACATGAACAAAAGATTTATTTTAACTTTAATTTCTAGCCCCGTATTGTTCACATCCATGTTATCTATGGTGATGATGGCTAGACCTGCTCATGCTAGTCAAACAATTGACGCTACTGGGACTCATCTATCTTGCGTCATGTCTCCCCATTCTGCAACTCCGAAAAAGGTATGTATACAGGTAAGTAATACTTCTCCTGCTGTTGCAAAAGAACCCATGCAAATAGCACAAGTAGATACAAATAATCCCAAAGAACTAGAATTTTCTGATGCTGAAAGTGATTTAGCTATCAAGCTATTTGGCTGTGATTGCCCTGTTTGTATCAATGCTGCTCGGCAATTGAATGGTTCAGCGCCTTTACCAGTATAGAAGGAAAGGGCAAACAGCAGGAAGCGGGGGAAGAATTTTCTTCTTCTTCTTCTTTCTAAACTCCTGACTCCTGACTCCTATTCCCTAATAGTACTTCTCGAATTATTTCCGTTGGTACTTCGTCGGTAACTTTGACTGCACCAATTTGGGTTGGTAGTACAAAGCGGACTTTACCAGATTTAACTTTTTTGTCTAGTTGCAAAGCATCAATAAGAGCATCAATATCTAAATCTGCGGGTATTTGGGTGGGTAAACCTGCTTTCTTGATTAAGGCGTTTTGACGTTCTGCGTCTGCTTGTGACCAAAGTTCTGATTTTACAGCAATGTCTCCCGCTGCTACCATACCAATACCGACAGCTTCACCATGTTTGAATAAACGGTATTCGGTGAGGCTTTCTACTGCATGACCGATAGTATGACCATAATTTAAAATTGCTCTGATTCCAGATTCTTTTTCATCTTTGCCGACAACATCTGCCTTTGCTTGACAGGAATGAGTTAATATGCTGTTTATCAGGTCGGATTTTACATAGCGGAGTTGATCAAGGTGTTTGCTTGCTGTTAGTTGAGTAAACAGTTCGGTGTCCCAAATGATCCCGTATTTGATCACCTCTGCCATTCCTGCTCGAAATTCCCGTGCTGGAAGGGTTTTTAAGACTTCTGGGTCAATTAAAACTAGACTGGGTTGATGAAATGCACCAATCAAGTTTTTACCGTGGGGATGATTTACGCCGGTTTTGCCACCAATAGCTGAATCTACCATTGCTAAGAGACTGGTAGGAACTTGCACGACATTGATGCCTCTGAGCCATGTAGCGGCAGCAAAGCCTGTCATATCACCAATTACCCCTCCTCCCAAGGCAACCATTGTTGAGGAGCGTTCTAGGCGATTTTCCAGGGCGATGTCGTAGAGTTTTTGAATGGAGTTGAGGGTTTTATAGCGTTCACCGGGGGGGAGGTTGTAGCTGACAACTTCAAAACCGGCATTTTGCAAGGATGCGATCGCTCTTTCGCCATAATATTTAAATATCATTGGGTTGGAAACTAGCAATACTTTCTTACCTAGTTTCAAACTCGCCATTTGTTCACCTAGTTGATCTAAACTCCCAGGTGCAATGGTAATATCATAAGACTTTTCAGGTATATCTACTTTAATTACAGAACTCATTCCCTAGCCCTAATATAATCACTCGTCTGGGTATTTTACCCCAAGTTGACAACCTCTTTTCCATTCCCTGTTCCCTTTCATAATTATTGATGATTGAATAGAAATAAGTAACTAATCTGGAGTAAAACAAATGGCTGTAGTTGAATATATTGTCTTTCTAGGCGTGTTTATGGGTGTAGCTGTAGGCTTGCTATTTGGTCTACGCGTAGCTAAAATCCTCTAACCCTACAATTAGACGCTAATTAAACCCACTTTATGTGGGTTTAGGTATCGGTTTCAATCAGATGATCAAATGTCTATTTATTACTTTGCTGTTTGATTGCAAGTTTTCACCACTTCGATTTCTAACTCAAGTATCCGAGCAATTTGTTCTACAGTTAGTCCCTCATTTAATAAACCAATTCTCAATTATCAGATCCTCAAAATCCTGAAAATCTGCCACATTATTTGTTACTAAAATCAAGTCATTGCAGAAGGCAATACTGGCAATTTGTCCATCAATAAAAGCAGGTGTTTTACCAATTTTCGATAATCTAGCTCTTTCCTGTGCGTGCCATTTTGCAGCTTTGAGATCATAATCAAACACAGGCAAATCTAACACAGAATCTTGAATGTATTTCCATAAAGAATCCTTGCGTTTAGATGCTGGTAAACGCCAACAGCCATAAAGGATTTCATGAACAACAAGACTTGCTACTGCTACTTCTGAACGATAGCGATTTAATTGATCTAAAACCTGAGTATTGGGAATTGGCCGACTCGGTTCTGAGATAATATTAGAGTCTAGTAAAAAGCGAACTGTCATAAATCAATCTCGCGTCCTGGACTACGATCTCTAATATCTGCAAAATCTTCATCTGTAAATTCAATTCCTTCTCTTTCAATTGTTTCTCGAAACCTTAAAACCCCTTCCCAAAAGCTATCTCCTTTATTCTGTAATGGTTTTTCCTGTACTTGTTCTTTTATTTGTGACAGTTTATGTTTGAGAAATTGAATAAAATCTAAAACTTCTTGTTGTTTATCGGTTGGTAACTCTCGCAGGTTTTCTAAAACAGCTTGTTCAATCGTCATAGTTTTACCTCTACTACTAGGCTATTATTCTATTGTAAATGACATCAGCATTAATTTTTATTTTCTCCTCCATTGTTGATATCAATTCCTAATATTGCAAATTGTTGATTTATCCAATCTGTAGAGGAAAATCAATTTATTCATATAAATTCAGCTTAATCTTAAAAAGGATTATCATCAATTTCTTGTTTTTGCCGCAAATATTCCCAAGTTTCCGTTTGTTCTTCTTGTTCTCCTTCTTCTAACCACTCTTTGGTTAATTCTTTGAGTAATTGATGTTGTTGATTTAAAATTTGTTGTTGTGCGTCTATTTCTAGCTGAGAATGGTTAAAAATCTCAGGTTTAAAAGTAACGCTTTCTCGAAATACTCGCATCATTTGTAGTAAATTCGGCCAGTATTCTTTAGGTGTTGCTTGAATTTCTCGTAAAATTTCTATGAGATGATTTTCTTCGGTAGTGTTACTTAATTCTGGTTTATTGATTAAATCGGATTGAGACATAATTATTTATTCCTCCTAATTGGGAATCCTATCTTTATATTATGACAAAATCTGCCGTGATAGTAAGCTGTTAGATTGTTCAGGGAAAATATATATAAATATTATACAACAGGAAATTAACTGATGATGCTTTTGATATCAATTCCTAATATTGCCAATTGCTGATTTATCCAATCTGTAGCTGTTGCTTTATCGGTTTCAATGGCTTTTCTACTCCTATTTTAGCAATTTCTAGAAGTTGTTTGGATTTTTGCTTTAAATCAAAACTTTCAAGCAATTTTGAATTAATATGCTGTTGAAATTGAAAATCAAAAATAGGTATTGGTAAAGATTTTATAGAAGTTTGAGTTACAAGCGGTTGAACAGAAGCAAAGCTAGTGTGGGGGGCTGTTCTAGCAGTTCAAATAATACACTGGGGAGATTTTGTAGTAATGTGTAAAATATCGTGTCTGTCTTCATTCTATAACAGTAACAAAACTAAAACAAAACTAATTCAGTTCTTTAGCTAATTTTTCTTTAATTTTTTCCATATTCCGATCAATATTACGATCAATAAGATATTTAAAACTGTCACTTAATTTAGTGTCAATATCTTTTCTTGCAATATTTTCAATCCGACTAATTGTTTCATTAATAACTTTTTCTGGGGCTGCACTTAGAGTCTGCTTTACTTCCTCTATTTTTCTATTCTTCAATATTTCAATAATTTTTATCATAAAAGGTTGAACAAATTCTTCTAATACACTATGTCCATAATAAAAGTCTAAAATTCTTTCTTCCTGTATGGAAGATTTTTCTTTTAATCGTTCTCTTATTTCAGGAATATCATTTTCAAAAGTTGCGTCATACCAACCTTCACCCATTAAAATTTTAAGATTTTGCAATTCAGCTTTCACTCTATCCTCAATACTCTGATATAAAAGGTTCTCATCTCCAAGAGTCTCAAATTGAGTACCTTTAAAACTTAAAATGGTTGCAAATTTTTCATTGCTTATAAGATTATCAAAATCTTTGAAGTTATTTTCTTTAAAATAGAACCAAAAATAAAATATTGGAGAAATCATCAGAGAAATCTTTTCCAACAAACTCTTGAAATCATACCGTTCATTGGTCAAATCCTTTGGTATTTGATGTAATGATAAATGATGACATTGGAAATTTTCTTTACTATAAACAACTGTGTGGTAAATATATTTAGCAATATACCAGACCTTATGATCATACAAGTATTCGCAATCACTGTCAACGCAAATAATAATTTTCTTACTGACGCAATTTTTAAACTTTTTCAAAATACTTTTTCCACGAGTTCCCTCTGGAGTAGGATTTGGGAAATCAACTTTATCTTTTAAATCTGGTTTGACATTTTCAATAATACATTCCCAAAATCTTTGATCATAAACATCTTCAACTAATACAGAAAGATCGCAATCTTTCATAAAGGCATCTTCTACCATTCGGTCAGCAAACATTTGATAATCTTGATCTCTCATCATATTACTTTTTAAATTTTAATTTATTTAAGTATCTATAATTTGGTTTTATTTTATAATATTCTCGCATTTCTTCTAGTAAATTAATTTCATCTGTGTTTTTAGCTTTACCTAGTAAAGTGCTGAAAGTAATTATATCAGGATATAATTGCAATTTTTCGTGATTACTTACATTTTGAATAAGTTCCAGACCTTCTTCCACTGTATTAACTTTTTTTATCAAAGTGTTAAGTGTTATGTCATTAGGCTTGACGTGAGATGCTTTAGTATAAGTTTCTGCTTCTATTAAATCAAAAATACATTTTGCATCAGGATAATTATTCAGTTTAGAAATAAGAGTAGTAAAAGTGATTACATCAGGATCAATCTGATTTTCTTGGAGAAAATTCAATAATTCCAGGCATTCATCTTTTGTAAATGAAGTATATGCTTTTATGCGGCGATTAAATTGATAAATTTTAGCAAATCTACTACCAGAAAAACTTCTAAAATCATTTTTTATTTTTTCTACACGACCTTGTGATTGTGTATTTTTTTCTATAATTGTCGTAATTTCTGTTGAATTATCAACAGCAGATTTAATTTCTTCAATTCTTGTTGTTTTTTCAATCCAGCCTTGATAAAAAATAGTAGGTGAATGGGTTGTAATAATAATTTGACAATTTGGATTTATTTGTCTGATGTGTTCTATCAAACTTCTTTGCCAGTCAATGTGTAATGATATTTCTGGCTCGTCCATTAATAATATATAAGGTTGTTTATCTTGTAATAATGTTTGTAATAAAATAATCAGTATTTGTTTTTCCCCAGATGACAAATCTTGGGGTAATATTGGAGTTTGGATAGCTTTCTTAATAAAATGAAATTCCTTTTCATCAAATTTTTTATCTGTATGAAAAAATAGTTTATTTATTATTTCAATAAATTTTTTTTTCGGTTCATATATAGCTTCAATTTTAGCTAATTGATTTAATCTAGTTTCTCCGTCATCTTCTTTTAAGGCTGCTTCAACTTTATTTGATAAATCCCTTTGATAAGTCACAAATTCTAGTTTTAGCTTATCTAATTGGTAATCAAGTAATGTGAGAGTTGGGTCTATACTTTTTTCAATCACATCAAAAGTATTAATAAATGATGTATTTAATGTATAGTTTATGCCTTCTTTGTTACCAGTGATACTTCTATTTTCACTATCAACTCTGATGACAATATCCTCTTCTAAAGCAATAATCATTTCATCAATAGGATCAAATAATCTAAAATTAAGTTGACTGTCTTCAATTGGCTGAACTGCTGCGTTAAGCATTTTGAATATTGTTGATTTCCCTGAACCGTTTTTACCGATCAAAACATTCACGTCTTGATTGAGTGTCCATGAATAATTATTTCCCCACAAATTTTTAATTTCAACTTTTCGTATATACATAGTCTTTTCGTTTACGAAGTTATTTAAAATTTTGGTTAAGAACTTTAAGCGAGTATTCTTTACAGAAGGTGGTTTAATCCTAATATTCAATGATACATTACAGACCCAATTAAATCAATTTCAAAATAAACTTGTCCATTTTCTCCAAATCTGCCCTCAATCATATTCTGCCACTAACTCCCGTTTCATTAATGCCATAAATATGATGAATAACATGAGGATACTTTTCTCTGGCCATTTTACTGGCTACCTCTTGATCTTGATCAATAAAATAATCACCGCTATCAGGTTCAATAGCAATATACCAACCATGATATTTATCTAATATTTCTGGTTTTAACCGCTCAAAAATTACCCAACAACGATCAGAAAATGCCTTTCTTCTAGCTCTATCTTCAGCTTTTTGTTCATCAGTCCACTGAATTTCGGGAAATACTCGACCACGACGGACAACTCTTTGGGGTGTGGATTGTGTCATCTTCATCACCTGCTTAAAGTTCATCCTAAATTCTAGCATATTCGAGTCCTCTCCCAGTCAGGGAGAGGTAATTTTCAATTGTTATATCATCGCTGGAGTTGGTGTTTTTTCCTGCTTTTGGAAGGGGGGACGCATTTCCAAACCTAGCAAGTTCAACATTTCTTTGTCTGCGTCATAATCAGGACAGGGAGTTGTTACCGTCAACATTTTATTATCATCGCTGGAGAAGATGGAATTTGCACCAGCCATGAAGCATAAAGCTTGTTCTACTTGGGAAAGTCTCGCCCTACCTGCACTCAAACGCACGTCAGATTTAGGCATAATAATTCTAGCAGTCGCAATCATCCGCACTACATCCCAAATGGGGACATCAGGTTGATTTTCTAAAGGTGTACCGGGAACTTGGGAAAGAATATTGATGGGTACAGATTCGGGGTGAGGTTGTAAATTTGAGAGAGTATGTAACATTCCAACTCTATCGCTCACATTTTCCCCTAAACCGAGAATACCGCCCGAACATACGGTAACATTAGTTTGGCGAACATTGGCAATTGTATTCAGGCGATCGCTATAAGTGCGAGTTGTAATTACAGTGCTGTAGTATTCCTCTGAAGTGTCAAGATTATGGTTATAAGCATATAATCCCGCATCTTCTAACCGCTTGGCTTGATTTTCTGTCAACATTCCCAAGGTACAGCATACCTCTAAACCCATCCTAGTTACGTCCTTAACCATATCCAGAACTTCCTCAAATTGGGAATTATCCCGAACTTCTCGCCAAGCAGCACCCATACAAACGCGACTTACACCGCTTTCTTTAGCTGTTTTGGCAATATTCATCACTGTGGCTTTTTCTAACAGTGCTTCGGGTTTTACCTCGGTTTTGTAGCGAGAAGATTGAGCGCAATAACCGCAATCTTCGGGACAAGCACCGGTTTTAATAGAGATAAGCTTACAAACTTGTATTTGTTGCGGTTGATGATATTGACGATGCACTGTTGCGGCTTGATAAATTAGCTCTAGAAATGGTGTATTATATATTGTCAATATCTCTGTTGGTTGCCAATTGTAGCGTATTCCCACCGTAATTATCCTTTTTGCAGTCTTTTGGTTTAATGTTCAAATTAGTATAGCTGATACAAAATATTTAAATTTGAGGATATGACATCAGAGCCACCAATTCTGACAAGCGATCGCCTAATATTAAGAATGGCAGTGATGGAGGATATTCCCTACATACTCAAATATTTTACGGAAAATAAAGAATATCTTACGCCATTTTATCCTAAATGGGATGAAAATTTTTTTACTCACGATTATTGGGAGTATCAAGTAGAAACGAGTTTCTGGGAATTTGTGAACAACTATTCATTAAAACTATTTATTTATCGGAAACACCAGCCTAGAAAAGTTATGGGAACAGCTAATTTTAGCAACTTTATCTATAGTGCTGCTCAATTTTGTCAATTAGGATACAGTTTAGCAGAATCAGCACAAGGTTATGGTTACATGACAGAAGCCTTGTCTATTTCCACTAAGTATGTTTTTCAAGAATTAAATCTGCACCGCATTATGGCTAATTATATGCCCCATAATCGCCGCAGTGGTAATGTTCTTAAAAGGGCTGGTTTTGTAGTTGAAGGATATGCTAGAGACTATTTAATGATTAATGGTAAATGGGAAGATCATATTTTTACAAGTTTAACAAATCCCCACTGGCGACCAAATTTATAGTATTTTAGATCCCCGACTTCTCCAAGAAGTCGGGGATCTGAAGATAATTATGGGAAAATAAATTATGTCAATATATAATAATCGCGTGGCTATTTTGGCGACAATGCACAATAAAGAAAAAGTAATTTCTCCTTTATTGAAAGAACATTTAGGAATTAATTTGATAGTTCCTCAAGGCTTAAATACTGATGTTTTTGGAACTTTTACTAGAGAAATTAAACGTCCAGATACACAAATTATTACTGCTAGGTTAAAAGCTAAAAAAGCCTTGGAAATGGATGATGAAAAAATAGCCATCGCTAGTGAAGGAAGTTTTGCACCTCATCCCCTAATTCCCTATATTTATGCTAACCGAGAAATCATTATTTTTCTGGATCAAGAAAATGATTTAGAAATTATTGGTGAATTATTTTCCATAGAAACTAATTTTAATCATCAAACTATATCTAGTTTAGAAGAAGCTGAAGAATTTGCTCAAAAAGTTGGTTTTCCTGAACATGGTTTAGTAATTTCATTTGCTAATATATCCACAGGAAAAACAGAATTTATTAAAGGTATTACCAGCAAAGAAAACCTAATCAATTCCCTAGAAATTGCCATAAAAAACACAAATGGTAAATTTCATATAGAAACAGATATGAGAGCAATGTATAATCCTACGAGGATGAAAAATATTGCCTTTGCTACTCAAGACTTAATTAATAAAATTAATAGTTTATGTCCCCAATGTCATACTCCTGGTTTTATGATTAATCAAAAAATCCCTGGACTACCTTGTGAACTTTGTCATCAGCCAACTTCATTAATTAAAGCAGTAATTTTTCAATGTCAAAAATGCGGTTTTACCCAACAACAATTATTTCCTAACAATCAAGAATTTGCTGATCCTAGTTTATGTGAATATTGTAATCCTTAGAGCCTGGATTTTTTGAAGAAGTCGGGGATCTATTTTTTATTTATCATTCTCAAGAAGATATATTATTTTTATAAGCTCGTGATAGCGCAGCGTGACGTTAGCCATTTTTGACAATTTAACTAGCAACTTACGTTAAATTAGCAAGATGGTGAGCTTTTTTGTCTATCATTAAATAAATATCAATTAAGCCTAATTATAATGACTCTGGATGAAACTCTCAATCATACTCATGCTACTAATCCCTTACTTACCCTCAACTATGAACCAGCCCTAGAATCTCTAGGTAATGACTACTATGATCAAGTTGTAGCCGAGGAATTTCCCCAACTTATGTTACGCTGGCGCAATGACGCACTACTGCCACGCTTAGGAGTTGCGCCCCAAGTAGTTAAAGACGAAGATTTTATTAACGCTTTTGGTAAATTTGAGGGAAGAGAACCGCTGTTAGCACTACGTTATCACGGTTATCAATTTGGACAATATAACCCCCAATTAGGTGACGGTAGAGGCTTTCTCTATGGACAAGTGCGGGGTATTGATGGGGAATTATACGATTTTGGCACAAAAGGTTCGGGAAGAACCCCCTACTCTCGCGGTGGTGACGGAATGCTAACACTTAAAGGAGGAGTGCGGGAAGTTCTCGCCGCTGAAGCACTTCATAGTTTAGGTGTTCGTACTTCTCGGTGTCTGAGTATGATTGAAACGGGTTTGGGTTTGTGGCGCGGTGATGAACCTTCTCCAACTCGTTCTTCTGTCATGATTCGCATGAGTAAATCTCATATTCGTTTTGGTACTTTTGAACGATTAAACTATTTCAAACGACATGATTTAACTCAAAAACTGTTAGATCATGTAATTGAACAGTATTATCCGCATTTGCAAGCTGAAAATGATAAATATGCTTTATTTTATGCCGAATTAGTGCAGCGTGTTGCTGAATTAGTAGCCCAATGGATGGCAGCGGGTTTTTGTCATGCAGTTCTGAATACTGATAATATGTCAATTACCGGGGAAAGTTTTGACTATGGACCCTATGCCTTTATTCCTACTTACGATCTCCAATTTACGGCGGCATATTTCGATTATTATAAACGTTATTGTTACAGTCAACAACCAGGGATTTGCAAATTAAATTTAGAGCTTTTGCAAGAACCTTTAAAGGCGATAATTCACCAAGGTGATTTGGATATTGCTTTATCCAAGTTTGCTGAATATTACCAGGCTGAATATCGAGCTTTGATGTTGAAAAAATTGGGTTTTGAAGATTTACAATTAGCGGAAGCTGATGAATTTTTGCGGTTAACTATTACCTTTTTACATGATAGTCAAGTTGGTTATCATCAATTCTTTGCTGATATAGCTGCTACCTTTTCTAGTAAATGGCGAGATGATCCAGCTTTTGTGATGAATGGTTCTGAAATTAGCCCCGCATTAGGAAAATCACCCACTTTTGATAATTGGTGTTTCCTCTATCATAAAATTCTCAATCATTTTGATCCTGAACAAATGGATAAAATTCACCAAACTTTGATTGAAGCTAATCCCAAAACAGCTTTATTAAGACCTGTGATTGAGTCTGTTTGGGAACGAATCACTGAAGATGATAATTGGCAACCTTTTTATGATTTAGTGGAAACACTGCAAACAGGAAAGTAGTTTGTCAGTAGGGGCGGGGTTTCCTCGCCCATGAGTCAGGAAATTCGCCTTTTTAATCGCAAGTATTTAACAGGAAATAATATGATAAACAAAAAACTAATTGACTATACAATTATTTTACGCCCCGATGATAATGGAACATTTGTTGCTTACGTTCCAGCAATTAAAGGATGTCATGCGTGGGGAAAAACCCATGAAGAAGCTCGTTCAGAGTTAAACCATGTTTTTGAAATGATATCAGCAGAATATTTAGAGGCTGGTAAATCCTTACCTAATGATATTGAGGTAACTATTGCTTATGCCAGCTAAAGCCAAAACTTTAGAAAAAGTTGCCAAAAAATTAGGCTTTGAGAAAATTCGTCAAAAAGGTAGTCATGCTCGCTGGAAGCATCCCGATGGTCGCGCAACAACTATTCCTATTCATGGAAATGCTGAAATCGGCGGTTGGCTATTCCAAGAAATTCTTAAACAATTAGAAATCACAGAAGATGAATTTAATAATCTTAGATAGTTTTTCTGATTTTCCCAAAACTATGATCACTATTAATTTCAATTACTAAATCAACAGATGATGATTGAATTAAGGGATTAATGAATAATTCTGGATGTAAAGAACGCCAAAAATAATTTACAAATTCTTCTATTTCTGCGTCACTCATTCCTGATTTACCAGCAGCAATCATTTGTCTTTCTGCTTGCTTGCGCCATGCTAAAGAATAACGGTAATCTGTGGGATAAAGAACTATTAAACTATCTAATCTTTCCCACAGTGGTAAATAATCTTTTAGCTGATTATTCATATCAGAGGCAAATTGTTTATCTACGTCTGTAAGAATAGGTGGTGGTGGAGTTAATAACACTTTAGGAGGAATTGGTTTTACGCCCACAAACCAGCCTTCAAACAGAACAATATCTATAGGATTTGTGATAACTTCAGGAGTAGTGCGATCGCCTGCACCCCCATGAGCAGATTTATCAAATCTAGGAACTATCACAGGACTCTTGCCTTGGTGAATCTGATCGAGTACAATTAAAGCTAGGTGAATATCGTGGGTTCCGGGCGGACCACGCCAAACTAACCGGGAATCTTGCTGTAATAAAGCCAAACGCTCGCTATAAGTTTTGTACAAGTCATCCAAAGACAAACTTAACGTTCGATATCCTAACTGCTGGAGAATCAAACCCAGTATCTGGGACATTGTAGTTTTACCAGTTCCTTGTGCGCCTAAAATTCCCTGGACAAAAGGTTTCCCTAACTGTTGACGTTGTGCTGCAATTTGGATTCCCAAGGGTAGCCATAAATCCCACAATACCTGTAACACTTCGACAAGCTCAGTGCATCGCACTTCTGGCGGTTGAATTTTTAGGGTAGTTTGACAAAATTGACTAAAATTAGGGAAAACTAACTTCAGTAAATCCCCTCTCTTTTGGATAACTTCAGCCACATTATCAGAAGTAATATTAAACACCTTAGCTCGCAAAGGATCTGCCAATGCTGCGGCTTGTGCTGACACTTGCCAAGATGTGTCCGTTGTTAAAACTTGACTCAACCATTCACTACTCATAAAATCACGAACCCAGTTTTAACGCTTCTAGAAATAGACTGTAGATAAAACCAACCTTGAGATAGTTGAGTATTTCTACCCAAAATGCTTGGCGAACAAAAAAACTCCGACTGTAAAATATTCTACTGGTAATTTCAGTCAGTAGCACTAAAAATCCAGCAACCACAATGTCTAATTCTGCCTTTTGTCCAGCGGTTGTTGATACTGCTGATCCCAAAAAAAAGCCAAACAAAAAACTAATTAGTATTAGCGATAACCGCCGCCAAGGATTCAGAAACCATTCACTCAAGCTACTGAAAATTGTTTCTAATAGGTTGTTCAAGCGAGTATTTTGCATGGGAATAGGGAACAGAAAAAGTCGTTTTGACTTGATGAAACTGGATAATTTATTTTGGAGAACCTAAGTAAACCACTCTAATTACGGTTGGGGATCATTTGTAACCATCGGGTTTAGCTTACAAAAAATCTTATTTCTAAAGCTATATCATTATGAAAAACTTCCTTGATCGGTATGGTAACTTCATTATCAGTCTTTCTGCCTTAGGATTCATGGGGATCATGACAGGATGCTTAGATATGCGGATATCTTTTCAGTCTACAAATCCAGAAACAACCCCATCTATGATGACAAATAGTGGTAAAAATGGGGATGAAATTAACTTAGATAGTACACCAAGTGACTCAGTAGAATCAAGTCCGCAAAAAAATCAGTCCACAGTTGTAGCCTATCAGGTTAACTCTGATAGTAAAAACAAGGCTGCTGGATTGCTTCGCATTAGCAACAAAACTACTCAACCTGTCCGTCTAGCATTGTTAGCTAGACAATCATCCCTCAAAAGTGCGACTGCGAATAAATCTAAATCTGATATTCCGGCTCATTGGGATTTTGCTCCTGAAGAAGGAAGTGAGAGCGGGTTAGTTTTATCTTTACCTCAAGCTAATTTAAGACTTGAGAAAGGTGATATTTTGGTGGCTTTTGCTCAAGATGGTTCTCGACGTTATTGGGGTCCCTATGTTGTGGGAGAAACTTCCTCTCCCCAATGGAATCCGCAAACTCAAGAATGGCAGTTAGTGTTACAAAATAGGTGATATTGGAGAAGTCAGGAGTCACCGAGTCACCGAGTCACCGAGTCACCGAGTCACCGAGTCACCGAGTCAGGAGGAAGAAGGAAGGAGTTCAGGAGTTCAGGAGTTTTTTTGAATTGTAAACTATTGTGTATTGGCAGGACGCGATTTCAGTGTCTTTAAGTATGAATTCATGAGTATAAAATTGAGTGTTTCTTGGCAAGTGGTGGATAAGTGGTTGAATAATTTAGAACAGCGTCCAGTCCTAGCTGTGGCTGTTTCGTCCCTGTGGTTATTGGTAATTGGTTGGATAGCTTTTGGCTGGAATTTGGGTAATGTGGGCTTAATTGATGAGACTGAGCCGCTGTTTGCGGAAGCTTCCCGACAAATGCTGGTAACTGGTGATTGGATTACGCCGTTTTTTAATGGTGAAACTCGCTTTGATAAACCTGCTTTAATTTATTGGTGTCAAGCGATCGCTTACTCTATTATGGGAGTAAATGAATGGGCTGTGCGTATCCCTTCAGCATTGGCAGCAATGGGCGTAATTGCTTTGGCATTTTACACTGTGCAGTGGTACTTTGCCAAAAAAGATGAATTAGAACAAGTTACTAATTTGCCTAGACGTTACTTTACAGCCGCCATTGCCGCTGCTTTAATGGCACTCAACGCAGAAATGATTGTTTGGGGCAGAGCCGGGGTTTCTGATATGTTACTCAACGGCTGTATAGGTTCAACTTTATTATGTTTTTTCCTGGGATATGCTCAGAATAATTCCCCAATCGTCACTGCTAATTGGCGACTTCCCAATAAATGGTATTTAGCCAGTTATGTCTTAATTGCTGGGGCAATATTAACTAAAGGTCCTGTAGGCATTGTCTTACCAGGACTAATTATGATTGCTTTTGCCTTGTATGTGGGGAAATTTTGGGAACTATGGCGAGAAATGCAGCCGATTTTAGGAATGGCGATAGTTTTAGTTATCTCACTTCCTTGGTATGTTTTGGTAACTTGGCGAAACGGCTGGAATTTTATTAATGCCTTTTTTATCTATCACAATATAGACCGTTTTACCGAAGTTGTTAATGGCCATTCAGCCCCTTGGTATTTTTACTTTTTAGTCGTTTTGTTGGGCTTTGCACCATATTCAGTGTACATCCCTGCGGCTCTAGTTAGAGTAAATCTTTTGCAGCGATCGCAGTGGTTAAAGCAAGAACGCTCTCAACAATTAGGTTTATTTGTCTGTTTATGGTTTTTGGGTGTATTTGGATTTTTCACAATTTCTGTTACCAAATTACCCAGTTATGTATTACCCTTAATGCCAGCAGCAGCTATTCTTGTGGCATTATTTGGGAGTGATCTTTTCCCCAATTCACAAACTCCGACTCCTCCCAAATTTTTACGCATCAGTGCTTGGGTAAACGTAGCTTTTCTAACAGTTATTTCCATTGCCCTCTTTAATCTTACCCAAATTGCTGGGCCTGATCCTGCTGCTCCTGAATTATACGTACAAATGGAGAAATCAGGAATCCTCAAATTTGCGGGAATAATTTGGTTACTATCTACAGTTACTTCGGCTATCTTAATATTAAGTCACCGTTATCAACAGATAATTACAATTAATTTATTAGGATTTATAGCCTTTATTGCTATTTCCTTAATGCCTGCTGTTTTGATTATGGACCAACAGCGTCAACTACCTCTGAGAGAATTATCAGCCCTAATTGTTGAATCAAAACAACCCAATGAAGAATTAATTATGGTTGGGTTCAAAAAACCTACCGTGACTTTCTACACGCACAAAAACGTTAATTACATTAAATTTTCTCAACAAGCTCTTGAATATATTCAAAAGCAATCATCACAAGAAAACAGACCACCATCATTGTTAATCTTAGTTGAACAGGGAAAATTTCAGGAAATGGATTTACCACCTGATACTTACAAAAACTTAGCCACCAAAGGCGCTTATCATCTCATTCGCATTCCTTTGAAAACAGCTAAACGAGATAACTTG
>NZ_VIKZ01000051.1:0-31261 GCF_009711985.1 Dolichospermum sp. UHCC 0260
TGCAGAAGATACCCTTGACTACTAATAATCGCCCCACCGCTCATTCCCTGTTCAATATCGCTGGTATAACCAATTTCATATCCAGCTTTTAAACTAGGTTGAGAAATTATTTGTTGTACTTTTCCAGTTCTAAATAACATTTCTCCTTTGCTGCTAGAATAGCCGGCGGCTATAATTGGTGTATCTGGATTAATATCGAAACTAGCAATTTCTTTAGGTAGACAATAATTTTGATTAGATGTAAATTGCAAGACAGCTAAATCTAGTTTACCAAAATTAGTATTAGGCAGAATTTGGGCTGAATAGATTTGATTGTCAGGTGTTTTAATTTGAACTTTATTAACTCCCAGCAAGACATGAGAGTTAGTAACAACTAAATAAGAATTGCCCTTTGTAGCAAATATTGTTCCTGAACCACCGTTATTATCACCAATGACTCTGACTGTAATTTGTTTAGCAAGGGTTTGGAGTTTTTGTGGTGAATATTCTCCACTTTCGGGGTTATCAGGTTCTAAATTACAGGTAGCCGGGGTAATTTTTTGAGATAAGGAATAGGGAGGATTTGCTAATGTCAAGGGAGGGAAAGATAGGAATAATAAGGAGGAAATAATAGCAATGTTACGGTTCATGGTAATTGTTGATTAGTAGATGATTTGTAGGGTGCGTTAGCGACAGCGTAACGCACCGTTAAACTCGTTCCCAGACTCCGGCTGGGAATGGGAGTTTGAGAGGATGTTTTAAAAGTTTTTAATGTGGAAACAGACCCCTCTCCAAACCTCTCCCCTACCAGGGGAGAGGCTTTAAAAACCCCATTCCCTTGTAGGGAAGGGGGGAAGGGGGGTTAGGTTTTTGGAGATTATGGGTTTCATATAATACTTTTCAAACAACCTCTGAGGCTCTGCCTCAAATACAGTGAATACAGTGGAGGCAGAGCCTCCTGTGGGCATTCCCCGGCAGAGCCAGGGAACGAGGGAAAGTCCGTTTTATTTGTGTGGAGAATGGCTATTTTTTAATATTGACAAGTGGGGCATTTTGCAAATATTTACCCACATTCAAATACTTACTATTTCCTGAACTTTGCCAAATTGGTTCTGAACTTTTACCCTGGGCTATATTCACAAGTTGCTCTAAAACTAATCCTGGGTTACTATTATTTTTTAGGGTAAATAATTGATTGTTAGCATTACAAGTTCGTTCATCACTTGCCACAGCACAAACCACAGGATTACCTTGATTTTCACCCGTTGTCAAGCGATTTAAACGACCTGCTTCATAAAAATTCTGGAACTTTTTAGATACTTGTTGGCAACGTTTTTGGGGAGTCCAACCACCTTTGGCAAAATACTCGGATTTCCAACCAATAAACCGTACGTGACCTTGACGTTCAGGAACCCAAGCAATGGTAGCGGGAACTTTTTCACCACTGGCTTGATCAAATATTTCTTGACAGAAAAATGTGACTTGATTTGGTTGAGCAGAAGCATTATCTTGACTTAAACCAGGATTTATGCTCATGGTTAAGGTCAATGTTGTTAATCCTAAAAAGATGGAAAGTGATTGTAATTTCATGATTTTTGAGTCCTTAGTTAAAAAATTAATGTTGATAAAGTTGAATTTTGATGATCCTCGAAGATCCCCGACTTCTTTAAGAAGTCGGGGATCTAATCTCTTTTATGGTCTGACATTTGCCCGTAAACTATAATTACCAGTTTCCCTCCTTTCGGAAGAATTGGCAATTATTAAATAAATTCCATCTGCTGGTAAAGTGGCGACAATTCTAGCATTAAAATCACCTGCTCCTTTGTCATCGTTTTCAGCAATTTTTTCAATCTTTTTCCCAGCGTCAGATTCAATAACTTGAGATAAGGTTAAGAATGGATTAATCTTCTGACTATCCATTTCAATCACAACTGTTTGACCTGCTTTACCTGAAAATATATAATAATCAGGACTGCCATTTAAACTACCATTAATTACTTGACCATCAAGGGAAATAGTTTTTACAGATGGTTCTTCGGCAGGGAGAGTGGAGATAGGAGAAACTTTTTTTTGTTTGATATCTGCTAAAAAAGATTTGACTTTTGCTCCTGGTTGAGAAAAGTTAATTCCAGTTCCTCCTGGTACAACCGCAACCTGATTACCAGCATCATCAAGAACTGGAGATACAGCTACACTGGTATTAACACCAATAACTTCCCCTTTAGTATTTAATAAAGGTCCGCCAGAGTTTCCAGGATTCAGAGTTGCAGTATGTTGAATAATTCCGTCGGGACGAATGCGGCTAATATTTCCTTGAGTACAGGTATCGCGGTTATCAGCAGCCAAGGGACTACCAATAGCAAACACTGGATAACCTACTTTGGCTGTACTAGCAGCTAAACTCAGATGTGGTAAATTTTTACGATTTTGGATTTTTAAGGCTGCTAAATCAACTCCACCCCTAGCAAAACCGATCACATCGGCGGGTACTTGCCTACCATCCCGAAATACCACAGTGACAACGCTAGGACCACGATTAACTACATGAGCGTTGGTAATAATTAAACCATCTTGACTGACAAGGAAACCGCTACCATGTCCATTACCTTTAACAGTGACAACGGCAGCGCCTCCTTTCATGCAAACTCGATTTGCTTCTTCTGCTGGTGATGCTAATACAGTTTTAACGCTAGTCATACCCATGAGGGTACATATAGAAAAAAGCGTCAAAATACCATATCGGTACGATAGATGCTTCATGTTGGTTTAGATTCCCTGGTAACTTTACACCCAACCTACTGCCGTGTAAACTTCAAGCGTAACATTGCTTGTTACAGCAGCTTAGTAATTAGACGTAAGTAACAAATATTTTGTTTCTATCTGGCAAAATATCCCAATAATCCCCTGAATTTGCTCAAATCCAAATTCAAGGGTGTAAATTACAATTTGAGTATTAGACATCTCCGGTAAAGATTGTAGAGACGTTCCATGGAACGTCTCTACAGGGGTTTCATGTCACGCATATTTAATTTTCGGAGATGTCTATTGGGAATTGGGGTAATTTACGTTCTGGACAGAACCCCCAATCTCAAAACAAAAACAACCCCCAAATTTGGAGGTTGTGAATTTTTATTTGTGAAAAATCTGATGATTAAAACAAAACTGATTATTTTATGGACATAATACAAACGGAAGCTAGAAAAGCGGCGATAATATAAAACACAGCCACTACTTGCAATTCTGACCAACCAGTTAATTCTAAATGATGATGTAAAGGAGCCATTTTAAATAATCGCTTACCTTTGCCATCTGGTCCTTTTGTAGCTTTATAATAACCAACTTGTGCCATCACAGAGAGAGTTTCCACAAAGAAAATCCCACTCAGAATAAACAGTGCTACTAAAGTATTAGTTAACAGTGCAACCGCAGCTAAAGCGCCACCCAGGGCTAAAGAACCGGTGTCACCCATGAAAACACTAGCCGGGTTGCGATTGTAGGCTAAAAAGCCCAAGCAGCTACCGCTGACAGCAGCACAGAAAACCATCAAGTCGGGAGAAGTTGGGGCAATGATCACACCTAATGCGAAAATAGCGATCGCTACTGTTCCCGCCGCCAAACCATCAATCCCATCTGTTAAATTAGTAGCATTGCTCTGGGCAACTAGGACAAATCCGGCTACAGGCCAGAACAACAGTCCTAAAGGTAAGGATAAACCCACCCAAGGTACATGGATATTAGTTATACTAAAATCACCCTTAAATACCAACCACGCACAAAATACCGCCCCAAAGATAACTTGCAAAGCTAACTTCATCTTTGGAGAAATTCCTTTGTTAGACTTCCGACGCAAAATTTGCCAGTCGTCTATCCAGCCAATTAAGCCGTAGCTGAGTGTTAAAGCCGAAACTGCCAGCACATTTTCTGAAAAATCGGATAATATACAAGCAATTATCACCGCTACAGGGATAAAAAATATACCCCCCATAGTTGGTGTTCCCGCCTTTTTGAGATGTGCCTGGGGTCCATCCTCCCGGATGATTTGCCCGGTTTTGAGCGTTTGTAGCAGAGGGATTACCCACTGTCCCAAAATCGCCACACCCACAGCAGATAATAAAAGAGGTAGGGTGAGGGAAGTAGTAGCCCATGGGGTTCTATTTCCCATCCAATCTGAAATCAAGGCTGTCGTACTGAGTAGCAAGGCCAGCAAGGAGGCTAACCCAATTCCCGAAAAATTCAAACTTTGATTAGGAGATAATTTAGCGTCCACAAAAAAAAGTCCCTTCACTCCACACTTTAAAAAAACCTCAACAAAATAATCCAACCCGGTTTTGGTTACTAGTTCACAAGATCCTGCGGTACTAGTACATCACGGCGTAAATAAAGCAACCATATTCAATCGCCGAAAAGCCTACTGTATATTAGTTTTGACTTTTGACTTCCGCCCTGCGGTACTAGTCCTCCTCAGCAATTACATCATCGTCATCATCATAGTCAGTATCACCAATTCCGTCGTCCACGCCCAGAAAATCGGATATTACTTCTACATCTTCCCGCGAGTCGGTGTCATGGATATCACGGGCTATCAGTCTGCCACCCAGTCGCAACCAGTCCAACATGGAGGACTCTTGTTTTAAGGGAATAACTGATGCTCGTTGGTTTCGGGGAGCTTCGCGGAGGGGAGAATCTAACATATTAACAATCACACACAAGGGTTTATATAACTAGACACTAAGAGTCTATCATTTGATACGAGTTAATTTATTCCTTCATACAGGTCTTTAATTGCTGAATCCGAATTAAAGAAAATTTTCATTTAATTAGGGAACGGTAGCCAAAAAGGCATTATTTACGAGTTGTCTGGTTATAGACAAAGAACATTAATATTTTATTAATGCTGTTTCATCATGCAAACTCTTGAGGTACAGGTTAATGATAGGTAAATCAACTCTCATAGATATAATTGTTGGCACAAATCGCGGTTTATTAGCAAATCAGCAACAACAACAAGCTATTTTAGCAGCGATCGCTAACTTAGAAGATTTTAATCCTACACCACGGCCATTAGCAGCTAGTAATTTACTAGAAGGCAACTGGCGACTACTATACACCACAAGCAAAGCTCTATTAAACATAGATCGTTTACCCTTATGTAAACTTGGTCAAATTTACCAATGTATTCGCGGAGAAACCAACAGTATTTATAATATAGCTGAGATTTATGGCATTCCTTTATTTGCAGGATTAGTTAGCGTTGTTGCTAAATTTGAACCAGTCTCAGAACGGCGTGTACAAGTAAAATTCCAACGTTCTATCATCGGGTTACAAAGCCTAATTGGCTATACAACACCAGGAAACTTCATCCAACAAATTGAATCGGGGCAAAAATTTACAGCTTTTGATTTTCCCATTCAAAGTGAACAACAAGGTTGGTTAGATATTACTTATATAGATGATGATCTCCGGATTGGCAGGGGGAACGAAGGTAGTGTTTTTGTATTAAGTAAGACATAAGACATTTTGCAAGGGGTATTTGGGAATGAGGTTAATCTATTATAGGTACTTTGTCAAGGGGTAAATTAAGAAGATTAACAACTTATTCCCCATGAAAATTCACCAATTTGACAAATAACTTAACAAAACCACAAGCCAACACCTTCAGGATGTAGAGTGAGAACAATCAGCCCTACTTTAACGGCATTCATACTTCAAAAGGGAAGATCCATCATGGTTCAACGTGGTTCTAAAGTACGTGTTCTCCGCCCTGAGTCCTACTGGTTTCAGGATCTTGGTACAGTGGTTTCTGTTGACAAAACCGCCATCAAATACCCTGTAATTGTTCGCTTTGAGAAAGTTAACTATTCTGATCTCAATACCAACAACTTTGCTGTAGATGAGTTAATTGAGGTCGAAGCACCTAAACCCAAAGCCGCAGCAAAATAAACAGCCAAGCATCAAGGGGATTGTTTAATGGGATAATAGGAGGAGATGTCAAGATGAAAATCTTGCCCATTTCCTCTCGTTGATCATACCTGCCCTAAAAATATTATTTGCTTGAATGCCTGAACTGCCTGAAGTTGAAACAGTCCGTCGGGGTTTAAATCAATTAACCCTGAGTCAAGAAATCACGGGAGGAGATGTATTGCTACAACGCACCATCGCCTACCCAGTTTCTGTTGATGAATTTATTAATAAAATTAAAGGCAATACCATTGCTACCTGGCATCGTCGTGGTAAATATCTCCTCGCTGAACTTTCCTCCCCTTCCCCCAGTTATTTAGGAGTTCACCTCCGCATGACCGGTCAGTTACTTTGGTTAACCCCAGATGAACCTTTACATAAACACACCAGAGTCAGGTTATTTTTTGGGGAAAGGCAAGAATTACGCTTTGTTGACCAGCGCACCTTCGGGCAAATGTGGTATGTTCCTGATGATGTAGCTGTAGAAAGTATTATGACAGGTTTGGCGAAATTGGCAGTTGACCCCTTTTCCCCAGAGTTCACTGTAGAGTATTTAGCCGATAAATTAAAAAAATCCCGTCGTCCCATTAAAACTGGATTATTAGATCAGTCAATGGTGGCAGGATTAGGTAATATTTATGCAGATGAAGCTTTGTTTAAAAGTGGGATTTTACCAACAACTCTTTGTACAGAATTGCAACTTCCAAAAATCGAACTTTTGCGAACTGCAATTATTCAAGTTTTATCAGCGAGTATTGCGGTAGGTGGGACAACTTTTAGTAATTTCTTGAGTGTTAAAGGCGTTAACGGTAATTATGGCGGTGAAGCGTGGGTTTATAATCGCACCGGCGAACCTTGTAAGGTTTGTGGTAACGTGATCCAGCGAATTAAGTTAGGTGGGCGTTCTAGTCATTTTTGTTCTCAATGTCAAAGTTAAGTAGGTTAGCATTGAAAACTAAATTACTTTTCTTCCTGCATACTTCTCACAATTTTCGTCACCATTTTCCTAGGAATAAACCGCACACATTTTGACATCAGTTTGTTGATAAAACCAGGAATAATAATGATTTTCCCCTTCATTAAAGCATCATATCCCATCTGAGCTACAGTTGCCGCATCCATCATATTTTTACCCTTGAGCATTTTAGAATCTGCCATGCCGGTTCTTTCATGAAAAGCAGATGCTGTTGAACCTGGACAAAGAACTGTGACGGTGACACCTGTACCTTCTAATTCATTAGCGATCGCTTCGGAGAATGATAAAATATAGGCTTTAGTGGCAAAATAAACTGCCATTAATGGACCTGGTTGAAAAGCAGCGGCAGAAGAAACATTTAATATTTTCCCATAACCTTGTTTAACCATGTCTTTGAGAAATAATTTTGTTAAATGAGTTAAACAAACTAAATTTACTTGCAGCATTTCTAGTTCATTATTTAAGTTAGTTTCATTAAATAATCCATAAGTACCAAATCCGGCATTATTTACCAGGATATCAACTTTAATACCAGCTTCTTGTAATTCCGAGAAAATTTCTTCAGGAGATGTAGATATAGATAAATCTTTGATAATAGGTTTAACAGAAATTCCAAATTCTTCTACAAAATCAACAGCTATTTTTGTGAGTTTTTCTCCTACTCTATCTACTAATACAAGATTATAATTATTATGAGCAAAAATCCGGGCTAATTGATAACCAATACCATTAGCTGAACCCGTAATTAAAACTGTTCCCTGGCATTTTATGTTCATTTTACAAAAAAGTGAATTAGCTGGAATTGGCACGGATAGATCTTACCAACACCATTATACTAAATAAAAATTAAGCTGCTTATAATTAAGAGGTTGTTTGAAAAGTATTAGATGAAACCGATAATCTCCAGAAACCTAACCCCCCTTCCCCCCTTCCCTACCCCTCCCTGACCCTCCCCTACAAGGGGAGGGAAGCGGAAAAACTTTTGTTAGTTGGAATGGGGGTTTCAAAGCCTCTCCCCGCGTCGGGGAGAGGTTTGGAGAGGGGTTTATTTATACATTAAAAACTTTTCAAACATCCTCTAAGATTTCCAGAATAATTGACCGCAGATAAACGCAGATAAACGCGGATAAATACGGATAAAATAATGGATTTCATAATTATATGCAGCCTCATGGAAAATTGATATTAGGCAAGACTTAGGAAACCGGTCTGTACTAAATAAGATGTGTAAGTCATCAACAATTGAGAATCAATAGGTGGACAAACAATAGAACTGCCTTTTAGTGCTTCTAGGGTTTCTTCACAACTAATAATTGGTCTTCTCGCTTGTAAATACAAATCAGGAATAGTGATTTGTTCATCTGACCAACGTTCTAGTAAAAATGGCCGCAAAGTATATAAAGGATTGTCTTGAGAAGTGACATTATTAATTAATTCTGCTTGCCATTCTTCGTAGGGAATCATCTTCAGTGAGAATCCGAAAGAACGTACCCAATCAACTAAAGATTTTAAAGAAGCAGGTTGAGGATGTTGTAAATGGAAAGCCTTACCTACAGATGTTTCTTGTCGAGAAAGATAAACAACTGATTTGCTGACATAATCAACAGGAGACATATCCAACATATAATCTACATCAGGGAAAGACCCCATTTGCAGACAACCTTTAATCATCAAATTGATGAAATCATGGGTATTACAAATTCCAGTTTGACTATCTCCAGAAATTAAAGGAGGTCTATGAATAGTAATAGGTAATCCTCGACTACCAGCAATTTTTACTAATTTTTCTGCTACCCATTTAGTTTGGGAATAACCGAGGAAAATACCTTCCCAATCATGAAAATCATCATCTTCTTTAACTAACTTACCAGCATAAGCCGTTGATTCAAAAACAGCCACACTAGAAACATAATGCAATGGCTTAACTTTAGTTTGACAAGCTAACCGCAAAACTTCCTGTGTACCCAAAACATTCGCTGTTTTTAATGCTGAGTAAGGATAAACATAATTCAGCAAAGCGGCACTATGATAAATAGTATCAATGTTAGCAGCTAGATTTTCAAATTGTTCTGCACTAATCCCCAAATGTGGCTGTGCTAAATCACCAATTATAGGAATAATTCTGCCACTATAATGATCTTGCCAAATGCCATATTGTTGCAAATTATTTTCTAATTTGCTTTTACCTTCTTCCAAATTACTAGCACGGACTAAGCAATAAAGAGTTGCGTCCGATACTTCTAGTAATTCCTTGATCATGAAAGCGCCTAAATAACCTGTTCCCCCGGTTAAAAAGATGTTTTTAGGGTTAGTAACAGAAACAGCAGTATCTACGGGTTGAATAGTGGGGTCTAGGACAGCTTCCGCACCCAAATCTAGCAGAGGAGGAGCAAAATTAACAGGAGAATTTGTCCCAGACCCTGCATCTTTTACTTGAGAATCATCACTTGATTCGTCTGCTAATCGCTGAGAAAGGGCAGCAATGTTAGGATAATGCCAAAGTAAAATAGGAGAAGGTTTAAATCCTAGTAATTCTTCTAATTTACTAATGATCATCATGGCTTGAGCAGAATCCAAACCATAATTTTCTAAGTTTTCGTCAACATCAATTTCTGCGGTTTCGACTCCGACAACTTCCGCAAGATGAGAAACTAGAAATGCTTGAATACTTTCAGCATTATAAGACTGTTTTAAATTCATTTTTTACTTCTCCAATATAGAAGGAATTGGTTGATATTGACTGTAATAAGCAGGCATTTGTAAACCCTGCATTTTTAAACTGTGACTACGATATAAAAATGCTGTCCCCTTCATAATTTGGTCAGCAACATCAACAACATGACGCTGATTAGGTTCTGACAAATAAGAGCCACGCACCCAGTCATTAAAGCCACCCATAGCTGGTCCACACCAAATTTGATAATCAACTTCCCGACCTTTTTCACCAGTGCTAGACCAGCGGGAAGATAACCCTAAATACCAGCGAAAGATTACAGCCATTTTCAATTTAGGATTATTAACAGCTTTACCCAATTTTTCAGGATTCTTTTGGGATAAATAAGCCGCTGCACCTTCCCAAACTTCCGCAAGACTTTTACGGAAAATTTGTTTTTCTAGCTTATCTTTTTCGGCTGCGGGAATCTGTTCAATAGAGTCGTAAGTGCGATATAATTCATACAATTTTTGCGCTCGCATGGGGAACATTGTCCCGCGTTTGAGAACTTGTAATTTGACTCCCATTTCAAACATATCGGCTGCGGGAGCCATGATCATATCTGCCATTTCGGCTTGTGCTAATAATTTTTTAGTATGTTCACAAGCACCAGATTCCACACAAGATTGATTAATTGAACCCGTCATTATATAAGCAGCACCCATCATAAAACCAGCTAAAGCTGCTTCTGGTGTACCAATGCCTCCAGCCACGCCAATTCTAATAGGAACTGAGTAATTATATTGGGCTTGAATTTCATCTCTGAGGGCAATAATTGAAGGTAATAAACATACTAAAGGACGATTATCTGTATGACCACCAGAATCAGCCTCAACGGTAATATCATCAGCCATTGGCACTTGTCTTGCCAAATTAGCTTGCAATTCTGTAATTAGTCCTTTCTCAAGTAATTCTTTGAGGATTCTTTCTGGTGCTGGTTGCAAAAATTTAGTCGCAACTTCCCGACGGGAAACTTTAGCAATGACCTTATTTCTGATATCAATTTGATTAGCTGCATTTAATCTTAACCCAGCAACTCGATAATAAACGATGTTAGGAGTTAAGTCTAAAAATGCTGATGCTTCTACAATTCTGACACCATATTTCAAATATAAATCTACAGCCCGACGTTCAATAGCTGGTTCATTAGGACTGTGAATTAAATTGAAAGCGTAGGGTCCATGAGGTAATGCTTGTTGAATAGTATTAATCGCACTTTCTAACCGTTCTGGAAGTAAACCACCTGCACCAAAGGAACTTAAAATTTTCTCTTTTCCCAGAGCAATTACCATTTCTTCGGAAGCAATACCCCCAGCCATTGCTCCGGTCATATAGGCGTATTTTACACCATAAGCAGCGAGAAAACTAGGGTCGCCAAGTTGTTGTAACCGGAGGGGAGGGAGTGAGATTAAAAGTTCTGCTTGTCCAGATGAAACATTATCATTAGGTGCTAAATAGCCATCATTAGTAGCACCAATTTTCCCGGATATTTTAATAATATAGCAGGGTTTATCTGATGTTAATAGTTTATCTTTGATGGCACTTTTTTCAAAGCTAACACAATCTAATGAACCTTTCCAAATTTGGTTTTGATGATTACAGGTAAAAAAACCCAGTCCATTATCATGTTTATTTAGTACCGTCTCGATTGTTGTCACGGTAGTTATTCCTCAATTTATAAGCAAAGGATGTGAAATAAAGAATTTAACTCACGCAGAAGCACTATAGACACAGAAAAAGAGCGTGAATATTTCTACATCTCAGTGTAATTTTCAGGCTATTTCTGAATACAGTTCAGTTAAGCATTTTTTCTTTCCTCTGTGTCCTCTGTGCCTCTGTGGTTAGTTAAAAAAGAGCTTTACACTTAACACCAAGTGGATTATTTCTCTTCGTTGAGTAAGTTTTGAGCGCAAGCTAATTGCAATTGAATGATTTCGCTCATTTGTTGACTAAAATCTTGTCTAGCTGCTAAGAAACTTGTGTGTGTTTTAGTTAATTTGGCGGTGTTGTTACTCAGGTTTTGATACTGAGCAATTTTTAAATCATTCATGCTAATTTTTCCACTAGATTCTTGATTTATGTTTTGCTTAATGATTTTTGTTGACTCAAAGAATTTTAGTTTCTTTGACAATTCCAAACCGTTCTCCATGATCGTTTTCATGGTATTTTTCTGTGATTTGGGGTAAATTTCTGTGGGCGCTATTTTCTCCGATGTCTGTAGAGAATTGATGATTTTATACTCTTGATGAGGAGAAATTGTTTGCTTTTGGTTATTAGCAAATATTTGGCGATTTTCTGCATTCAAAATTGCAGAAGTTATGGAATTACCACCTAATGTAACTTTCCTCAGTGCAGCTTTTTTCTGTTGGGTGTTTTCTGAGGATAAGTTATATAAAGGAGCGAGATTTAAGTTTACTTGATGACTCAATAGTTTTGCTAATGCTTTAATTAGGGAACTATGGTCATCTGTACCCCGTCTGTTTAGGGATACGGTAAGATGTTCTTGATTACCCAGATTTTTATCTATCCAGCGTGAACAAATACCACCTGCACCGGCTTCAATAAAGATTTTTGCTCCGTCACCATAGACGCGATTAACTAAGCGGGGAAAGTCGAGTTGTTGACATAATCCTGTGGCAATATTGTGAGCAATTTGGTTGCTTTCAATTTCAATTGATTGATATTCAGCAGCGGAGTAAAACTTGATTCCGGGGATTTTTTGTGCTGGTAATGTGTATAAGGTTTCTAGTTCTTGAGATTCTGATTGCATTGCTTGACAATGAATCACATGATCAAAAGGAGCAGGAAAAGAATTACAACCCAGGGTTTTAATTACTCGCTCACAGGCTGCTGGTTCTCCAGCAATTAATACTTCTTCTGGGGTATTAATCTGTGTTAGGTAAACACGGGTTTCATTTTTTAAACATTCTCTAACTTGGGCTGGAGTAGCCATAAGAACGTAGTTAGCCCATAACTTATTCTCTGGATTTGTGTCAGTTTTTGGTAGTCCCCAATACTCACGGACAGCGTTTTTGGAACCAGATAATCTATCTCCAAATAAAGCTGATGAATTAAAGGTATGACTAACTTCATAAAAATTGCTCCATACTCCTTGAGCAACCATCATGCTAGTTTCACCTAAACTATATCCTAAGACATATTTAGGTTTAATGTTAAAATCCTCGGTGATAATTGTGGAGATTAATCTGGTAAAAAGCACTTCTGCTTCAAACATTGCTAAGGAATCATCCAGCAATTTCTTTTCTAGTGTTTCTAATTGTCGAGTTGATAATTTACTCAAACTTCTCGGAAATACCAATTTTTCCACATCTGCTGCTCGTTCGTCAAGACTTTTGATAATGACATCATCTAAGACTTTAGGAAATAAACGGAAAAGACTCCGACCAATTCCTAAATAGGTATTAACAGCAGCGGGATAAACAAAGGCAATTTCCCCATTTTTACCCAGGGGTTTGGGTGTGAAATAACTACCTATGGGAGTCTGCCAATCTTTGCCATTTGCAAAGGCATTAGTTACACCTTTTTTAGCTGAATTAATTTCTTTAATTAATTCTTTTTGGTTGCGTCCAGTTAGGGAAAGTGTATATTTGCTTTCAGAGTTTTGTTGAAATTTAACAAAGGTTTGACTAGCAATATTTTTGAGAGAATCAGCATTTTCAATTGTTGCTTGCAAATGATCCAACGCTGCTAATAAGCTAGATTGATCATCTGCTGCAATGGGTAATAAATGCAAAGGTCTTGATTCTAAATATGTGCTGGTGCGTTCTGGTTGTGCGGTTTCTTCTGATAAGATGATATGGGCAAAAGAACCGTCACAACCAATACTATTAATCGCGGAAATTCGAGATTTGACCTCTTTTTGCAAAAACCAAGGTCTGGACTCAGTTGCAACATAGAAAGGACTACCTTCCCATACTTGCGGTGTTTTGACACCAGACCAATTGGGAGTTCCGGGAATATATCTGTGATAAATACTCAGTGCAGTTTTTATTAAACTGGCAATTCCAGATGCAACGAAGGTATGACCAATATTTGCTTTAACGCTACCTATAGCGCAGTGTAAACCATCACCAACGGCAGGATAAGCTTGAAGGATACCGCTAATTTCGGCTTCGTCTTCTGCGGGAATACCACTAGCGCAGACTTCCAAATAATTGACTTTTGTGGGTTCAATTCCGGCTTGTTGAAAAGCTTGTTGACATACTTGGCTAATGGTATGGCTATCTACAGCCATTGAGGGAGATTGACCAATGCTAATACCATCAATTACTGCATAGATACGTTGGTTATTTGCTAACGCCGTATCATGACGTTTAAGAACAACTGCACCTGCACCTTCTCCCACATTCCAACCATTGGCTTTTTCGTCAAAACTTAAAGTATTGACTCCTGTATTAATTGTGCCAAATTGACTTCGCAATAAGACATTTTCTACCCCTCCTGCTAAGTCAACAGCACCCACAACTACAGCATCTACTTCATTAGTATCTAGCAGCATTTGCGCTAGTTCTAGGGCTTTAAAAGCGGCTGTTTCGACGGCACTAATGGTAAAAGATGGACCAGAAAAATTCCATAAAGAGGAAATCCGACTAGCCATAATATTGGTAACGTAACTCAGATATTCACTCAATTCAACTTGATTGTGAATACTATCTTGAACAATGCCTTCTAGTTGATTGATTTTTTCTGGTGATAAGGCAATTTCTGCCCCATTCAAACCATCTTTTATTTGCCAAGATGAATTCCATCTTTGTTGGAGTTGATGTACAGATAATTCTGTATCTGCGGCGATAATTACCGCTACATTATTATTAGGTGAAAGTCCGGCATCTTTGAGGGCGCGGTCAGCAACTCTTAATAATAAAAGTTGTTGAGAGTTGATTTTTTCAACTTCATTAGGAGGAATTTTGTAAGCTAAAGTATCAACTTCAAAATTATCAATATATGCTCCTTGGGGGACTTTTTCTGCTTCTAAACCATACTCGCGCAGTAAAGTTTCTTGTTCATTAATACCATGCCATCTTGATTCTGGTAGAGGAATAAAATGCTGTTTTCCATCATAAATGCTGCTCTCAAAGGCATCTAATTCTTGACATTCACCAAAAAAGGCATCCATGCCCACAATTGCCATTTTTGCAGTCTTATGTTGCTGAATATTCATTTGCTTACTTCCCTTGTTCTAGAATGATATGAGAGTTTGTTCCACCAAAACCAAACGCACTTAAAGCTACTCTTTTAGTTTCTTGACTCGGCCATTCTGTAGGCGTTCTGACAATGCTTTTTGGAGAGACAACATTGTTTTCAGAACCTATGGGTTGAGTCACGTGAATAGTTGGAGGAATAACCCCATGAGACATACTTAAAATTGTCTTGGTTATGCCTACCATGCCCGCAGCCACAAGTAAATGACCAACATTTGTTTTGGTTGAACCTACTAATGGTGCTGCTTGATATGGACTAAAAAAGCCTTCAATTGAGTTACATTCTGTGGTATCTCCCAATAGAGTGCCAGTAGCATGACACTCTAAATAATCAATAGTTTGGGGGTTAAGTTTAGCCTCTGAATAAGCTCTTTGATATGCCAGAGTTTGCCCTTGAGGATTAGGACTAAGAAGGTGTTTACCTTTACCATCATTAGATAGTCCATTACCGCAAATTGTGGCCAGGATTTTGTCACCATCTCTCACAGCATCACTGTGTCTTTTGAGCATTACCATCCCAATTCCTTCGGAGGTAATTAACCCGCGTGATGACTGATCGAGAGGACGACTAATGCCATTATCTGGATATCCTTGAATACCAGAAAATAACATTCTGACAAATAATGGATCTGCACAACTAATTGCACCAGCTAACATCAAATCTGCTTTGCCAGATTGTAGATAATGGGATGCTAATTTAATGGCGTAAAATGATGACGAACAAGCAGCATCTATACAGAAATGAGTTGCAGATAAAGAAAAGGCCTTGGAAACTATAGCAGCGGGTAAACCGGAAACCATAGCATTGTATGGAGAGACTTTTGTGCAGGTTGATGAACCTCCTAAACGAAAGTCTTTCTCCTGTAATAGTTCACTAATTGCAGGTTGAATATTTTGCTGATAAATAGGAGCAAATAGACTATTAGAAGCTTTGGTTGGTAATCCCAAAGTTCCTAAAACTACGCCACATTTTGCAAGTGCAGTTTGATTTCCCAGATAGCCACTTTGAATAATGGCTTGTTTGGCAGCGGACAATGACCATTTAAAGGTATTATCTAAGCTTTCAACAAATGCCGCAGGTAAGTTATACTCGTTGGCATCAAATTTAAAGTCGCGGATAAATCCACCTTTTTGAAAGTAGAATTTTTCCGGTTTACCTTTGGTTTCATCGTAGAATATAGCGGGATCTATTCCCAAATCCGCTACAGTTATAGATGATGTGGAATCTTTTTCTGCGGTGAGATTCTGCCAAAATTCTTCAGGATTATTAGCATCGGGAAATAGGCAAGATAACCCGATGATTGCTATTTTTTCCACTTTTGAAAATCCTCGTTGGGGCATAAGACGTGACTGAAAAGGATTTACGCTATTCCCCCAATTGGCAAGGATTAATAATATGAATTTGTTTCGCGCAAAGGCACAAAGGAGCAAAGGCGCAAAGAATTAGAGTTTCATATTATTTTACTTTTTATTTAACATTTTCATTGGCCAAATTACGGCTTTTGCTCCTAAGATTTTCGAGTATATTTTTCCTTCACGATTATGGATAATGAAGTTGACTGTTGCACCTGTGTCGGTTTTGCCTATGATTTCACAGGAAACATAAAAGGGGACGTTAAATGGTACTGCTAGATACTGTTCACAGTATGTTAATTGTCCTGGTAAACAAACTTCTTTATGGATATAATTTAACCATAGCCATAATGTTTGGGTACTCAAGTCAATTATATAAGGGTTGTGCCATTTTACGGGAAATTGTCCTTGTTCTTTGGCTGTAATTTCTTGCCAACAACATTCGGCTGTGAGTTTTTCTGGACTGATATTTAAAACTTTGGTAATTTTCTGGAAAGCTGGTCCATGAAATAGGGATAAATCACCATTTTGATAGAAGTCTTTGGCTGTATCAGTGACGATATTATCTTCTCTGAGATCCATTGCTTCATAAATGGGCGCTTCTGGCATATTTTTTACCAGTTTTATCAGAGAACTAAAGTGATAATGAGTTCTACCTTCGGGGGTTTTGCTCAATATTTTGGTCTGAAATTCGACAAAATCACCATCAACTTTGGCAACTTCTTGGATTTCTAGAATATGTTCTTTAGCCAAGGTAGAATTAAAGGTGATTCCTTTTAAAACTTTGAAGTCTTGGCAACTGAAATATGTGTAACCTGGATAAATTTCTTCACAGCCATTTACCATCCATGATTTAGCACAGGTTGCTGGTAAAACTGGTGAACCTGCAATTGTATGATCATGCAAAAATGGATTTTCTGCTAATGTCATTCTTCTGCGAATGCGATAGCTACGAAGTTCTAAACCTAAAGGAGCAGGTGGTAGTTTCATGGGACTACCAATGACAACTTGTGGATGATCTTGATAGGCTGGATGTAGTTCATTAACTAACATTTGTGTCCCAACTTCTACGGGAATAATACTAATTCCTCTTTCTGCAAATGCTTTTTTTAATTGTGGTGTCACCATGCCACTATCCCAACCACCCCAGTTAATTGCCACTACATGACAATTAGGGTTATATTGTTTCATCAAATGGGCTGATTTACTGAGAATTTCATTAGCTATCGCATAATCACTTTGACCGATATTACCATAAAATCCCGTCACGGAAGAAAACAATACTAAATGTTGTAATTGCTGGGGATTAACACAAGATAGGAGATTTTCTAAACCCTGAACTTTAGCAGTGTAAACTTTCTCAAAATCATCTTCTGTCTTTTTTTCAATTAACTTATCTGCTAAGTTACCAGCACCGTGAATAATGCCGGTAATTTGCCCAACTTTATCAGAAATTTCTTGAAGTTTGGCTTGCAATTTTACAGTATCAGTGACATCAACACTAATATATTCAGCCTTTCCTCCTGTAGCTTCAATAGCTGCTAAAGTCTTCTTAATTTCCCGACTAGAATTAATCTGATTAAATATCTTTTGTACCATCATGGGTGTTGGTTTCTCACCTTGAGAAATCAAATTTTCCATAATGCGCTTTTTCAAAGCCGAATCATCTAAACAATTATGAGCATATTCTGGTTCTGTGGTAATTTCCGAACGACCTAAAAGAATAAACTTACAAGGTTGATGTTGAGCTAATTTAATAGTACATTGAGCAGTGATTCCCTTTGCGCCACCACTGACAACAAAGACAGAAGATGGGCTAACTTGAACAGTTGCAGTCATAACTATGATTTATGGGATTTATTTGATTTGGATGATTAATTCGTCTAAACTATGATTTATGTGATTTGTTTGATGGGGATGATTTATTGATTGATGAGAAAATAAACAAGAAATGAATCCAGTAAACTCAGCAAATAATTCAATCAAAAAAATCAAACTAATCAAACAAATCACAGTTTAGACATTACTCACTTTTTGCCACCAGCGTTACCCGTCCTTGATTACCATAACCAACTTCGCCAATATAGCGATTAGAATCGTGCAATTCAGCAACGATATATTCAGCAGATTCGTGAGGATCTAAAGTGGGATTCAGGTCAATTGCTCGGAAGAATACCTGTGGCCATTCCCAGCGCAAACTCTTCGTTAAACCAAACAAACCAGCACTAATTGCACTAAAATTACCTTGATGTCCTAAACCAAATTCACCGTCCAGATGGGCAACTGTACAAAAACTGGTTCTTCCTGGCAAAGATGCGGCATTATTCAAAGTTGCTTTCAGATGTTTAGCCATTAAAAACACTTGTTTAAGAATTGCCTTTTCTGCTTCTGGATAGGAAATATGTCCAGGTTTTTCCGGTGTAAATTGAGGATGTAGGTGAACAAATGCCCCAATCGGTCCGTGTTTAGTAGTCACACTTTGCAATAATAATTGCAGATGTTGTTCACTCATATTTGCCAATGTGACGCGGGTAACACTTGCTGGTAATGGCAATTGTTCGGGAACTAAGGATTGGGGGAAACTCAAAACTACTACTTTCCAACCTTGTTCTATCAGTGCGTGGACTACTTTGCTAGTAGTTAAAGAACCATCATCAGTGATTAAACCAATGTGTCCTTGGGGTAACTGCGCTTCCAAAAAATCTGGTCTGGGTAAGGTTCTTAGCTTAACTGGACGACGGGGAAGATTGATGTCGACGATAGGAGGTGGGGTTAAATCAACCACCTCTGTGGTTTCCCCCCTGAACAAGGGAGGATTAAGGGGGGTTATCTGGTTAACATCAATGTGCGGCTTTTTTTTTTCACCTCCCACCAGTGATTGGAGGTAGTTAACGATTTGCCCGATTGTCCGTAAGTCGCCTAATTCTTCTATATTGGGTTTGGGTAAGTCAGGATACGCTTCCTGCATTGCTCCCAGTATTTCTACCCGTTTGATGGAATCTATGCCTAAATCGGCTTCCATGTCCATGTCCAGTTCCAGCATTTCCACTGGATAACCAGTTTTTTCACTGGTGATGTTTAACAGGGTTTGTCCTAAATCTTGGTACTGGGGATTGGGGACTGGGGACTGGGGAATGGAAATTGATTCTGGTATTACTTCCTCTATTACCTGGGTTTGCACTTGAGGAATGATAATTTGTTCTGGTGTGATTTCTGCTGTTACCTGTTGTTGTCCTTGCAGATATTCGACAACTTGACCAATGGTGCGTTTTTCTGCCAGTTCTTCCAGGTTTGGTTTAGGTAAGTTGGGGTATAATTCTTGCAATCCTCCCAGAATTTCTACCCGTTTAATGGAGTCAATACCTAAGTCGGCTTCCATGTCCATATCGAGTTCTAGCATTTCGATAGGATAACCAGTTTTTTCGCTGGTGATACTTAATAGATTGTTAGCTAGATCATCAAGATTTAGGCTGCTAGTTGCGTGTTCTGGTATGAATGCAACTGGGGACTGGGGAATAATAATTGGTTCAGGTTCAATTACTGGTGCAGCAATTACAGGTTTTGCAACTTCAATTACTGCGGGAATAGGTGCTGCTAATTGAACTTTTGGCTCAATTACTGGTAATGCTTGAGGGGGAATTATGGTGACAGTAGGAGCTACAGGTGCTTCTTCTGGAGCAGCATATATATTTGCTGGTGCTGCTGCTTGGGTATCAGAAATGAGTTGAGAATATTCTTCTTGAATGAGTTGGAAAAAGTGTTTGGTATATTCTATCTGTTCCCGCAGATATTGTTCATGAATGCGGAGGGTTTCACCTTGTTGGGAATGAAACTGCATCATACTCCGCTCTAAGCTTTCCATGATCACTTGCTTAATTTGAGCAGCTTCAGCGGAAGATTTAGCATTAGCAAATAAGGTGTTTTGCTGCTGCATTAATTGAAAGAAGGTTTTCGCGTATTCTATCTGATTATTAAGATATGTGCCGTGAACTTCTAAATTCTCGCTTTGGTTGTGCTGGAACTGGCTCAAAAGTGTTCCTAAGCTGGTGAGAATTTGTTGGCAATTTATCAGTTTATCTGGTGTTTGCATCTTCCCTTCGAGTTGCTGCGTGAACAATTCTGCTCTGGGTTCTTTTTGAGGTTCTTTTATGATGGTTGCAGTAGTAGTCATCTGTGGCTGTAACTGGGTTTCAATGAGGGGTTGTTTTTTATGTCCGTTACCGTTGCCGTTATGTCCATTAGTTGGGGGAATTTTGGCAATTACAGGGGTTTCTATTTCTAAATTTATAGACGGGTTTAGCATTGCTAAACCCCTACTGGAATCCTGAACTTCTGTTAGCGAGGCTCCTCCAGAGGAGGCACTTCTGAACTCCTGAATTCCGGAAATTTTATGTCCGTCCGCTAATGCTTCTGTAAAGGCATTTTTGGTTTTATCAGAAATGTAGTTAATGCCAGTTAATTTGACGCTGAGGGTCTTTTTGCTGGAAATGAGATGCAATACGGCAGGGAGTTTGTAGGGGTCAAGATTGCCCAAATTCATGCCGATAACTCGCAACTGAACTGCGGCTTCTCGCAAAGAGCGATCGCTGTTTTTGGAGGCGCTGGGATTTAGAGATATGGTAAGATGGGGGCGATCGCCTAATGTATCTTTTACCAAGTTACTTAACACCCGTTTTGGTCCAAATTCTACGAAGCAATAACCACCAGCCCCATAGATATTTTCAATCTCTTGTTTGAACAATACAGAACTAGCCAAATGGCTTTCTAAGTTCTTTTGAATTGCCGCTGCATTTTGGGGATAATGTTTACCAGTGACATTACTAAAAACCGGAATTTGGGGATTGTGGAAAGTTACCGATTTAGTAGCAATGGCAAAGGATTTTTGCGCGAATGCTATTAATGGAGTATGGAAAGCCGCAGACACAGGCAATAAAACTGCACTATATCCTAACTTTTCGCAAGCATCTTGAACTTTTTGAATTTCTAACTTTGGACCGGCTAAAACAATTTGGGTAGGAGAATTAAAGTTAGCAATACTTACTTTTGGAAACTGCTTCAGCACCGGTTCAATTTTGCTGATATCTTCCTTCACCGCTAACATACTACCAGCGTCATGATCTGGGTCTTTGGGTGCGGCCATTGCCTGTCCTCTAGCTTTCACTAGGAACAAATAATCAGCCTCACTCAATACTCCCGCAGCCCACAAAGCGGTTAATTCACCAAAACTATGTCCTGCGGTGAAATCTGCCTTAAACCCAGCTTGTTGCAAAATTCCATACAACCCAGCACTAAATACCCCAATTGCCGGCTGTGCATATTCCGTTCTTTGCAAAGTTGCAACTTGGGCTTTTTTCTCAACTTCATCAAAGGTAGAATGAGGGAAAACAACTTCAGAAACTGGTTGTAAATTGCTTTGCTTGAACAGATGATCCATCTTGCCATATAACTGTCGCAAGCTGGGGAAATTCATCACCGCTTCTCTGCCCATTTCCAAGTATTGAGAACCTTGTCCAGAGAATAAAGCGACAACTTTTCCACCTAAATCCATTCCCGAAGAACGGTAATAAATACCTTGAGGATGTTCCCAAGAAATTGCATCAGGCTTACTTTTGAGTAAACCAAGACTAACTTGCAGTAACTTACAAGCTTCTTGTAAATTCTCAGATACAAAACCAATTCTTAGGGCAGTTGTAGGAATAGCTAAAGATTGACAATCTAACAATAATTGAGAATAGAATCTTTCGCCGTCGTTAGCTTGCAAATTATTTAAAGTTGCTTCTAACTTGCTAATTAATTCCGCATGAGTAGCACCAAATAATAGCACTTCACCGGCTGCACCATGTAAACGATAAGAACTTTGTTGTTCTGGTTCGTATTCTTCCAAAACAACGTGATAATTTGTGCCACCAAAACCAAAGGCACTCACCCCCGCACGTCGGGGAGTTTCACCTTCTGCCTTGATCCAAGGTCTAGTTTGAGTATTGAGATAAAAGGAGGAATTTTCAATATCTAATTTGGGATTTGGTTCGGTAATATTGATGGTTGCTGGCAATACTTTATGATGCAATGCTAGGGCAGTTTTAATAAGGCTGGCTGCACCTGCGGCGGCTTTTGTATGTCCAATTTGTGATTTTACACTTCCCAAAGCAATATGTTGTTTTTGGGTGTCATGTTTACCAAAGAAATCTCTTAAAGAACTGAATTCTATGGGATCTCCTGCCATTGTTCCTGTACCGTGTGCTTCCATTAAACCCACAGTTGCCGGAGAAAATCCAGCATCATCATAAGCCCGTTCTAAGGCTTTAACTTGTCCTTCTTTTCTAGGGGCATAAATACTCTTATAACGCCCATCACTAGAAGTACCAATTCCCTTGATTACCGCATAGATTTTATCCCCATCTTTTTGGGCATCTTCTAAGCGTTTGAGGAGAATCATCCCAATCCCTTCACCTAACATCATCCCATCAGATTTAGCATCAAATGGTTTCACATTCTCGCTAGGAGTAACTGCTGGAGTTTTGCTAAATGAGATGTAAGCCATGATCGTGTTATCGGTGTCTACTCCACCGGTTAACATCATATTGCTACGATGTTCAACTAATTCACTAATGGCCATTTTTAATGCCCCAAAGGAACTAGCACAAGCCGCATCAACTACACAGTTTGTACCGCCAAAGTTGAGACGGTTAGCAATTCTGCCAGCCACCACATTTGCTAACATTCCAGGGAAAGCATTTTCATCCCATTTCACATAAGCAGATTTGATTTTATCAACAATCTTTTTAGTATCTTCGTCAGATACACCACTGCTTTTGAGAACTTTTTCCCAAACCGGATATTCCAATCTGGCAGTTAATGGCATTCCCAATTGTTTGCCCATAGCTACACCCAAAATCACGCCGATATTTTCGCGGCTAAATTCACGGGATTCGCTATAACCAGCATCTTCCATTGTTTCTTTAGCAACTACTAAACTTAATAGTTGAGAAACATCTGTAACTTCTAAAATGCTGGGAGGAATACCAAATTCCATAGGGTTAAAATCAACTTCAGGAATAAAACCACCACGTTTACAATAGGTTTTATCTTCTGCTGTTCTCGGATTAGGATCATAGTAATCTTCTACGCTCCAATGAGTAGAAGGAACATCAGTGATACAGTCAATTTTATTAACAATATTTTGCCAGTAATCCCTTAATGTTCTCGATTGAGGCATTAAGGAAGCCATACCAATAATAGCTATGGGAGTTGTGTGTAGTTTTCTATTAATTTCCTTAGTTGACATGGAATTTATCGAATTTTTTAGGTTTCCTGAATTCATTTTTCCTTCCTCTATAAACTTCAGCACAGCCTGTTCAAAACTATTAATTTGGGCTTCTAATTCCGTCAAAGAACTATTTATCGTGTCTATCTTTTGAAGGGGGGAAGACATAGGACATAGACTAATTTTGAGTACCGTAAATTGTGCAGTAAATTAAGCTATTAGCAGATAGAATAACTATCTACATTCACCCAATCACCGCAGGTAAGTTTAAATGCTTGAATTTACATCAGCACCGCAGCATATTTACCAATTAATAATTGATAATTCATTTTTGAAGCTTTAGGTAGGTTGGGTTAAGGAACGCAACCCAACATTTCATAATTTTGCTTGGGTGTTACTAAGCTACATTTCCTTAACACCAAGCGAACTGGCAATAGAACATACTTAATCTGAAGGATATGTATGAATACAGAAACGGTTTTATCTCTTAATCATTGAATGTTTTACCTATGGAAGAATAATGTTCTGTATGTTGATATAGCAGTTGCCAGTTTTTAAAGTCCAGGATAACCTATTTTAGATGATTAGACTGATAAAAGCTGCCAAAATCGTTACAAAATAATCAGCACTCTGTGGCAAATTCTGTGAATAGTGAAAAAATACTTAAACAGCTTTTCAATAGTCTAGCAGTTTGTAACTTAGTGAGATGCAAAACCCCGGTTTATCAAAGAATAGGTTTTGTTTCTTTAGGCAATTCTGCTGTACAAAGCTGAGTGGATTTTAGTATTTCTTCTGTTTATAGAAATAAACTCAACAATTTATTTTTCATTCATAAATGTTGAATTAATAAAAAGACTAGCACAGCTTATGAAAATGGAATAGTTCATTTTTGCTAATTTTTGGAGGAAAATATTTGTTAATTGATCTCCTTTTAAATAAAACATAATTATCTGAGTATAATCTAGAACTGAATTTGTGAATAACATATCTTGGGTAATTACGGATTTAACATCAATCTTTTCCTGATAATTCAGGAATTTTATCTAAATTGTCTCATAAGTAACTAATCAATAAATATACAATAGAAATATTTGCACATAATTGGGTGTTTTTTGAGCAAACTATCATAATCAAGTCTTGGTTTTTGATGAATTTATAAGATAACTCACCTTTTCTAGACAATTGGTTATTTATAAACCAAACATTAATTTGTTAGATGTTGAACACTAACCTGTAACCATATCAATTGTGATGAAATATGGACAATTTGTATTTATTTACGAGAATTTGCTAAAAAAAATACAGATTTTTAGATTAATTTATGAGTAATTAAATATAGTATCTAGTCAAGGATTTTATTAATTAAAGCAACTAAATTTAGTTGACAATATCAAAGTTATTTGGGATAATTGCAGAGAAGTTTATTCATTCCCCAAGTTATTAGCATCATCACCACTTGGGAATTGAAGATTTTTATTTCTCCCTAGAGATATCGTATTTTAGGCTACTTAATTAAATGCCAATTCAAGATAAAACTGATAGCGTAGCGTGGCGTTCCTCATGGATGATTAGAAGTAAAAACACCGCTAATTTAGGTATTTATAACAACTAAAAATGCTGACAACAATTCATACATAAATAATTAGACATATCTCTTTTATAAAAGTAACAGAGAATCCGTCTATAACCATTACGAGTATTTTCCGACATAACACCATTGGAATAAAAATATGGCAGTAAATAAAGAACGCCAATTATTCAACCTAACTGCGTTAAAGTGGAGAATAATTCTAGCAACTTCTCTAACTTTCTCTACGGGTTTAGTATCTTTATACATTTTTCATCAATTAAAGATAAATTCCCAGACTCAATCTTCTGCTATTGCTCCCATTATTAAATATCAACCCATTCCCGTTAAAGTTGCCGTAACTGCCTTAGGAAGATTGCAACCACAAGATAAAATTACTTATTTATCTGCTCCTAATTCTATCAATGGTGTACGAGTAGAAAAACTGTTGGTCAAGGAAGGAGATGATGTTAAAAAAGGACAAGTATTAGCTTATCTAGAAAACTATGCTCGTTCTCAAGCAGCTATCCAACAGGCATTTGATAAATTGTTAATTGCCAGAACTAAACTTGCACAGGTACAAGCTGGAGCAAAAACTGGAGATATCAATGCTCAAAAAGCCACAATTACCAGGTTAAATTCTCAATTTAAAGGAGACATTGCGGCTCAAGCAGCAACAATTAACCGCATTCGGGCTGAAGTTGAAAATGCTCAAAAAGAGAGTAATCGCTATCGGCAATTATCAAAAGACGGTGCTGTTTCTGCTTCTGTTTTTGATAGTAAAAATTTAGTTCTCAAAACTACACAACAGCAGTTAAAAGAAGCTGAAGCTACTCTTAAACGGACACAAGATACTTTCCAAGATCAAATCAAAGAAGGAAAATCCAAACTTAATAGTATTAAAGAAGTTAGAACCGTAGATGTAGAGTTAGCAAAAAGTGAAATCAAAAGCGCGGAAACGGCAGTGCAACAAGCCAAAGCTGACCATGATTTAACTTACATTGCTGCTACTATAAATGGTACAGTTTTGCGAATTCATGCCAGAAATGGCGAAGTAATTGGTACTTCCGGTCTTGCAGAAATTGGCAATACATCAAAAATGCAAGTTCTAGCAGAAGTGTATCAAACTGATATTCAAAATGTTCGAATTGGACAAAAAGCTATCATTACCAGCACCACATTTCCCGGCAAATTACAAGGAACTGTCCGAGAAGTTGGTTGGCAAGTTGATAAACAAGGCATCTTTAGTATTAATCCCAATTCTGATGCAGACCGCAGAGTAATTGAAGTCAAAATATCTATTGATAATCCCACCGATAGTCAAAAGATATCGAGATTAACTAACTTGCAAGTTGATGTTGCAATCCAGATTTAGTGATTGGTTATTAGTGATTAGTTATTGGTTATTGGTTATTGGTTATTTTCTACAACTGACAACTGACAACTGAAAACTGACAACTAACAACTGACAACTGACAATTAACAATTAACAATTAATATGAATTTCAAAATTCCTTTGGGGTGGCTACAGCTTGTCCAGCAGAAACTTCGTTTTGTGATAGCTGTAGCCGGAATTGGCTTTATTGTGCTGTTAATGTTTATCCAACTTGGTTTTCAAGATGCACTATATTCTAGCGCTACAGCACTACATCAACGATTGCATGGTGATTTGTTTTTAGTTAGTTCTCAATACAAATCTTTGACAGCAATTCAAAGTTTTTCTCGCACTCGATTATACCAAACTTTAGGGTTTGATGGTGTTGATTCAGTTAGTTCAATTTATTTGCAATTTGCAAAATTAAAAAATCCTGTCAGCGGAGAGAAATATTCAATTTATGTCATTGGTTTTGACCCAGGAAAATCTGTATTAGATATTGCCGAAGTTGAGCAAAATTTAGACAAAATAAAAATTCCTGATGTCATGCTATTTGATAGAGATGCCCGTCCAGAATTTGGACCCATAGCCGAATTATTTAATCAGGGAAATATTAAACAGCCAATTGAAATCTTTCCCTTTGATGCTATTAAGGGTTATCGAGTGAGAGTTGGTGGTTTATTTAGTTTAGGGCCTTCCTTTGGTGTGGATGGTAATTTAATTGTTAGCGACTCAACTTTTCTAAGAATAAATCCTAACAACCGTCCAGTTGAAAAAATAGATATGGGGTTGATTAAAGTCAAAGATGGTGCTGATATAAAACAGGTTTTAGCCAATTTAAAAGCCAATCTACCAAAGGATGTTCAAATATTTACTCGTCAAGAATTTATTGATTTTGAAAAACAATATTGGTCAGTAAGAACCCCCATTGGTTTTATTCTGAACTTGATGCTAATTATGGCTTCTGTTGTGGGTGTGGTAATTGTTTACCAAATTTTGTATAGCAATATCGCCACTCAATTTATTGCCTATGCCACTTTAAAAGCTATTGGTTATGCTAATGGATATTTATTAAATGTGGTTTTTCAACAAGCATTAATCTTAGCATTGTTAGGTTATATTCCTGGCTTTATTGTTTCGATTGGTTTATATGATTTTGCCATGAAAGTAACTAAATTACCGATCATGATGACAAGTAATAATGCCTCACTTGTTTTAGTATCTACAGTTCTAATTTGCATTACATCTGGAGCGTTAGCTATTAATAAACTCCGTTCTGCTGATCCGGCTGATAGTTTCTAGGAATTTGTTGCATTTCAATTTATCAAATTCTGCCAAATATTCTCTAGACTAAAACCAACTAAAGATAGAAGTTTAATGTTATTAACAACAGTAGAATTCTCTGGCAAGTACAACAGTTCATAGTTGCATTTAATCGCAATTCTTAAACTTAGATTGTATAACTTTCTCAACTGTATGGCTAACGCCACACGATCACAAAACACCTATCTATATCCCCATGAACTTCCAAAACAAAACTCTGCTGATTACTGGAATTGATGAATTTATTGGCTTACGTGCAGCCGAATTAGCGATCGCTCAAGGGATGAAAGTCCGAGGTATACAAAGTTCCCAAGTCAAGGATCAAACAGCGCAAAATTTAGGTGTGGAAATTCTAGTTGGTAATATCACTGATCCTGGAATTTGCTCGAAAGCTTGTCAGGGAGTAGATATAGTTTTACACAATGCTCAAATTGCTGAAGAAGCCGGGGACATTAAGCATTTTCGGGAAATAAATGTTAGCGGTACTATTAATATCGCTAAGGCTGCTAAACAAGCTGGTGTAAAAACATTTGTCCATCTTTCTACTGCTTTAGTATATGGGTTTGACTACCCTGAGAAAGTCACAGAATCAGGTACGCTTTCTGGTGAAAACAATGCTTATTGTCAAACAAAAATTGAAGCGGAAATCGAAGTTTTAAAACTTAATAATGCTCCAGAATTTGGAGTAATTGTTATTCGGGCTGGAGATGTTTATGGGCCAGGAAGTCTTCCTTGGATTGTGCGGCCAATTCAGATGATGCGACAAAAATTATTTGCCTATGCTAATGAAGGCAAGGGTGTGATGAATCATCTATATGTAGATAACCTAATTGATGCCATCTTTTTAGCCATAGAAAAATCAGCTTATGGAGAGGTTTTCAACATTACCGACGGTAAAGAAACTTCCTGGAAAGAGTATTTTATTCATCTCGCTTCATTGGAAAATTTACCAGCACCAATGTCTTTACCTAAAGAGGAAATGAAATTATTTTTGAAAGTGCGTCTTCAGGGGCAAAAACTATTTCGTAAAAAAGCTGATATTCTCCCAGAATCAGTTGATTTTATGAGTCGTCCTTATGCCTATTCTATTGCAAAGGCGCAAAATATTTTGAATTATCAAGCAAAAATTGATTTAGCAGAAGGAATGCGTCGCACCAATGAATGGTTGCAAAAAACTGACATTCAAAAACTGATGAAATAACGATTAGATTTGAGGGATTTGTAATTACATTAAACTTATTGTCAGGAAAATATTGATCTATGTTGAAAATATTCCAAGTTAGTAATTTCTTGCTTGCTACTTTACTAACTATCAGCTTCGCCGACATAGCTTATGCTGAATCAACAACATCTTTAACTGTTGTTGTTAATGGCATTCGTAATAAAACAGGGGAAATTTGTATGAGAGTTTATAACTCTGAAAAAGGATTTCCCGATAATGCTAAAAGTGAAGTTAAAAGCGGTTGTACTAAAATTACAGGCAATTCCGTAAAGCAGGTATTTTCTGGATTAAAACCTGGTACTTATGCTGTAGCTGTAGTTGATGATCAAAATGGTGATCACAAACTCAATAAAGACTTTTTTGGCATTCCTCAAGAGGGTTTTGGGATTTCTAAAAATCCTCCTGTTTCTATCAGCACGGGAACACCTAAGTTCAATAATGCCAGTTTTAAAGTTGACAAGAATACTAGCATTAATATCTTTTTAAAGTATTCTCTTGATCCTTAATTGAGAATTTGCAATTAGGAATTAGGATTTACAGCATATTTCGCTCTAATGAGGTACAAACTTGAATTATGAAACTCTTGTAGTCCGGGCATACTTCGACCCTTCGACAGGCTCAGGGCATCGCAAGCTCAGTACAAGTCTTGCCCGCTACATAAGTACCTCATAACACCGGAAAGTGCTGTATACTTAATTCCTTCTTTCTTCTTCTGACTCCTTTCTCCCGACTCCTTTCTAAGACTATAGAAATAATGCCAGATTTTATGATATTTCTATCTAAGTCTTTGTTCGGTTGGCTGGTAATTCAAACTTGTTTAACGTTAGTATTTTTATGGTATTTACGTTCACACAAACCCAAGTCATTACCAGATGAACAGTTACCAAAAACGGCAGTAATTCTCTGTTTACGGGGTGCTGATCCTTTTTTACCTAATTGTTTGCGATCGCTCTTACAACAAAATTACCCAGAATATGATTTAAAGTTGATCATTGATAGTAAAGAAGATCCAGCCTTTAAAATTGCCACTGAAACAATTAATCAACTGGGTGCAACTAACATCGAAATTAGCACATTAAGAGCAGTTCGTCATAATTGTAGTCTTAAATGTAGTTCTCTAATACAAGCTGTTTCTGATTTGGATAATGCTTATCCAATTATAGCTTTTATAGATGCTGATACCGTAGCTCATCCTAATTGGTTACGAGAATTAGTTACCCCCCTCATTGATGATCAAGTTGGACTAACAACCGGAAACCGTTGGTATGTTCCCACAGGTAATTATTGGGGTTCATTAGTTCGCTACTCCGGTAATGTTTCTACTGTTGTGCAAATGTTTCTCTTTCAGATTCCTTGGGGTGGAACATTAGCTATCAAAACAGAAGTGTTAAACCGCATCAAACTTTTAGATAAGTGGGGAGAAGTATTAACAGATGATATGCTTCTTCATAAACTTATCAAACAACAGAAGTTACAAATTAAATTTGTTCCTTCTTTATTGATGCTAAATCGGGAAGAAAGTAGTTTACATAACTTACAAGAATCATTAAAACGTTTAATAATTGGTTCTAAACTTTATCACCCCCGGTGGTTAGCTATAGTCAGTGAAGCATATTCTAGTATTATTGTCCCCAATGTAGTCATTATCGTTATTTTTCGGCTATTATTTGAGGCTCAATGGGACGCTGCGGCTTTACTATTCTCCACCTATATTTCCTATACCATTGGCTTAGTCTTACTAATGCTATTGATGGAATTAGGAATACATCAAATCTTGCACAATCAAGGTGAAAAAATACCTAAACTATCGCCTTTAATTATCCTGAAAATGTTGATAGTAATTCCCTTAACACAGTGGATTTATGGGTTAATTATGCTATCTTCTTTGTGGACATCAAGTATTACCTGGCGGGGAATTACTTATCGCATTAAAGGACGTGAAAATATTCGGTTAATTGAATACCGTCCTTACCAATGGCTAGATCAACCAATTGATCCAAAAGCTTCTCTTTAGGGAATGGGGGAAATTTTTAGATATTTTATTTTCGCTTCAATATCTAAAAATTCCCCAATTCAAGAATTACTGAAAACTAGAGTATCACCAATATCAGGTCATCATTATGCACAATAAACCTCTTCGTATCGCCTTACAGCGGTTTCCGCTTTTATGAGGTACAAAGTTGAATCATGAAACTCTTGTAGTGCGGGCATCTTGCCCGCTAGATATGTACCTCATAACACCGGGAAGTGATGTATTTACAGGATTATACGCTCCATTCTTAATAGGAGTTTATGTTCAGGTGTAAAAA
>NZ_VIKZ01000051.1:31714-33412 GCF_009711985.1 Dolichospermum sp. UHCC 0260
AAACCTCTTCGCATTGCCTTATTTACAGGATTATATGCTCCATTTTTAACAGGAGTTTCTGTTGCTGTACATCAACGAGTTCACTGGCTTTTAAAACAAGGGCATGAAGTTTTTCTAATTCACCCAGAAATTAATGATAAATACCCTAAACAAGTTGGTAATCGTCCCATGTCGGGAATAGAGGAACTAGAATCTTTTATCAATTTTTCTTCTTACTCATTTCCCACAGAACCACTGATATTTTATAAATCCTTACCTCAACCATTAAGCTATCGTCATTGGAGTGATACAAAATTACTTAATCACTTCCAACCTGATATTATTGTTGTGGAAGAAGCCCCACAAATGAGAGGTTTATATTCTGGTTTCTTACAAGGTTATGGACGTTCTGTGGGAGTGAAATATGCCAAAAAAACAAACACACCTATTATTTCCATTTTTCACACAGATATCATTGCCTATATCCAATATTACTTCGGTAATATGTTCTTTAATTTGGTGCGTCCTCTCCTACCAATTCTAGTTAAACAATTTAGTGAAACTTACGATTTGAGTTTATTTTCATCCCGTGAGCAATTAACTAAATACCAAAAACTAAAAGCTCAACGGAGTGAATATCTCCCCTATCAAGGAATTGATTGCGAGAAATTTCACCCCCGCAATATTTCTTATGATCCAATTCCTGATGATAAACGCCCAACTATTTTATTTGTAGGACGTATTACCGCAGAAAAAAATGTTAATCAACTTTTAGACATTTATCCGCTCATTGCTGACAAAATTCCTAATGTGCATTTAGTAATTGTGGGTAGTGGTCCCTTGGATGCAGAAATTCGCCGTCGGGCTGAAAAATTCCCCAATGGTGTCACAATTTGGGGTGAATCTCATGGTAAAGAACTTTTAGGTTGGTTTGCAAAAGCAGATATATTTGTCAACCCTTCTGTCACCGAAAATTTCTGTACCACAACCAACGAAGCCTTAGCTTCTGGAACTCCCGTAGTGGCTGTTGTTGCCCCTTCAACCGCTGAACAGGTAATTTCTGGAGTGAATGGTTTTCTAGCTGCACCTAATAGCCCTCAAGACTTTGCTCAAAAAGTCATCACAATTTTGGAAAATCCTGACCTCAAAAATCAATTGACTGCACAAGCTCGTCCTTCAATTCTGGAATTTGATTGGTCAGCTTGTACACAAAAGTTTGAAAACAAGCTCTACGAATTAGTTAACATCCGGGAAAAGAGAGATGTTATTTAATTATTAGTAAATTGGTCAAGCAGATTCTAAAAACTCCCAAAGTAGCTACTGATATCAAAATACCTCTGATCATGAGTGACAACTTCAGGAAATGGGTAAATTATCAAGCTATCTTTGACTAAAATAGGAGAAATTCAAAAAGCTTACAGCTTTAAAAGCTCTATTCCCCTATTTACTGGGAGTATCCACTGTTGAAAAAGGCGATCTACAAAAAGTGGATGCTCCCTACCTAATCCAAGAATAATCTTAATATTTACCAAAAAGCTTGGGCTGTAGAACCTTGTAAAATATCAGGATTATTTGAACTTTTTTGTCGTATTTGATGGGAACTAATTAAAGCGATCACCAGAGAATTCACATTTTTAACAATACTGGATAAAGTAATTTTCCTATTATCTATTAATGCCTCTAAAAAATCTAGCGATTTTGTCACCTCAGCAATTACCC
>NZ_VIKZ01000052.1:0-13209 GCF_009711985.1 Dolichospermum sp. UHCC 0260
GGTGGCATGATTGACAGTGTAATTTTCTGGAATTTATTTAAAGAGCAATTTTTGGACTGTGATTTTTGTGATTTCTGTGATTTCTGTGATTTTTGTGATTTGTTTGACTAATTAATCATCTAAATCAAACCAATCACACAAATCATACTTCTGACTTATTTAGCCAATATTTATAAGCTGCATAAGCTAATGTGACTACTCCAGTAATAATAGCAGATTCATCAACTTCAAATTGGGGATGATGCAAGGGATGATTAATTATTCTCTCTTCATAGCCTACACCTAAGCGAAACATTGAACCAGGGGCGTGTTCTAAATAAACAGAAAAATCTTCTGCACCTAATGATGGTTCTGGTAAAATTTGGACACGATCATTAGTCCAAGCTTCTTCTGCGGAGGATTGTAATAGTTGTGTTAAGGCATTATCATTTTGGACACTGGGGACACCTTGATGATAATTAACTTGATATTTGGCGTTGAAAGAATTACAAACATTAGCTACTATGTTTTCAATCCACTGTGGTAGTTTATCACGGGTTTCTGGGTGAAGCGATCGCACTGTTCCTAATAACTGTACTTTATCAGCAATTACATTTGGCGCTCTTCCGCCATTAATTTGGCCAATACTCAATACTACGGGACGCAAAGGGTTTTGAGTGCGGCTAATAGCTTGTTGTAATGATGTAATCACTTGCGCTGCAATCCAAATTGCATCTATGGCTTCATGGGGACGCGCCCCATGTCCAGACTCACCAATAATAATAATTTCTAAATTGTCTGCGGCGGCTGTTAATGCACCATAACGGATACCAACTGAACCAGCGGGAATGGAAGGAAAAACGTGCAACCCTAAAATAGCCGCAACATTATTCATCACTCCATCTTGTACCATCCAATTTGCACCTTGGGCAATTTCTTCGGCTGGTTGAAACAAAAACCGCACCTTTCCACCCAATTCTGGGGCAATTTGGGAAAGTACCATTGCTGTCCCCAAACCTACTGTAGTATGAATATCATGGCCACAAGCGTGCATGACTCCTTCAATCCGAGAAGCATATTCTAAACTTGTGCGTTCTTGAATAGGCAAAGCATCCATATCAGTGCGAATTGCCAATATCCTATCACTAGGTTGAGTTCCTTGTAATTCACCAATGACACCTGTTCTACCTATTCCCTCTTCTACGTGCAAGCCATTGGCAGATAACACACCTGCAACAAAAGCAGCGGTTTGATATTCTTGCCCACTAAGTTCTGGGTGTGCATGAATATGGCGACGGATTTCGACTAAGCGGGGTGCTATATTTGTTGTTAAGTCTTTGAGTCGGTTCAGCATAGCAATAATTTTAATTCATTCACCTTATATTTCACTCTAGGATTTTGACAGCTTTAACTGCTACCCGCATTCTGACTAATTTTATCGGCTTACCTGCTAACTTTTCAGCATCCAGGAATACACACAAACTAATCACGATAGGATTGATGGTATGTTTGACAAGTCCAATCGCATTAAATACCCTATGATTCACTAAAATAGTGTGTTAGTAACAGAATAACGCACCCTACATTGATAATTCATTTTAAGGAGATGGGTGATTTGGATTTTCTTCTCTCTCCTTCATTTCATATTCTTTAATATATTCGTGTAGAGCTAATTTTTGATTTTCTGTTAAACCTGTATCTTCTGCTAAATTCTTAACTCTATTAATAATTTCAGATGCTTCTAAATAAAGTGATAACCACTCAAAACCTCGTATATAAACTCTTGGTTTTGTATTGAGTAGCTCAACTAAACCTTGGTCTTTTTTAATAACTTTTTGTACCCATTGTTTGATGTCTTCCACACCACCTAAATCATGCCAAAAATCTAGTATATATATTAGGCTAGGTACTGTCAAAAAATTATGACCCATTTTATCCTGCTGTGTAGCCCTTCTTATCTTATCTAAAGCTACTTGCTCTAATTCTTCTAGTTGTTGTTTATTAACAAGTCTTACTGCTTCTCGTTGACTTTTTGTAGCTTCATATTTACCATGCTCTCTTCCCAGAGAAATAATTTGCCAAACCATAGTAAATATTGCTTGTCCATTTTCCATTGATTGCTGAAGAACTTTACTCCGTTCCTCTTTTTCTATTCTTGCTAGAAGCTGATTAATTAAATCCTCTATTTCACGATCATTAGATGAACCTGTATATAATTTCAGTAAATTATCACCTACTGTAAATAAAGCTTCTAAAATAGAAGGTATATAATTTAAAGGAATATCTTTTTCATCTAAATTTCTAAAACGATTCAAAAATAATGTTACTCTACTTGTACCGTTAGGGCGAATTTCATAGGAAAGCTGTAATAATTTAGCAGCAAATTTCTGAGAATTACTTGCTAATGCTAATATAGCTTTCATTTCAAAAGTTGATATATCACCTTCTGGTATTGCTAGGCGAAAATATCGAGGAAATATTTCTCCAACACATATATGAAGTTGGTTGTTATCTTTTGCTAATTTCTGATTCATTATGGTGCTATTTGGGTATTTTATAGAAATTCTGATTCCGGGAAAAATTAGCATCATTATATTTTTTACTGCTTTTCTATCCTTCTCATTTATTTGGCTAATCCAAGAATCATGAAATATCTTACGTTCTTCCTCACTCATATAACTAGAGGCTGTCTCATAAAGCATATAACCAGAAAATAATTCAGAATTATGGCGGACTATATTGTAAATAAATGGACAAAATACTCTGATAGTTTCAATAGCGATAAAATCAACAAAGTTAACTTCTCCCTGGACTGCTGGATATGTTACTGTCAAGGTATTTATTAACCTACGAATACTGCGAGGTGTAGTTATAAAATGTTCTATACCTTGCAAATAAACTTCTCGCCAATGGTCTTGTTGAAATAGCTCTTTTGGAGTATTACCCAATAGTTTCTGTATATCTACTTCAAATAATCTGCGAAGAGAAAATTGATCTGGAAGAGGTAATTCAAAGGGAACTTGAACAATTTTTTCAAGGTAGGCTTCACCATCCATTTTCTGTATATCTTCAAGTGCTTTAACCACAACATCTTTATCAAATAGCAACAAATAGATAACATTAGGGAAATTAGCAACCGCTTTAATTACTCGAAACAATTGTCTAATCTCCTCAGCAGTAAGTCTGTCAATGTCATCAATTACAACTAATATTTTCTTATTTTCTTTCTTGAGTAATTCCTCTACCTCTTTCTTTAATTTATGGATATCTTTTGGTTGTATGATTGTATTTACAGTTGCAGCAAAGCCTTTTGTCCATAAACCGGGAATTGGTGCAACTCTTTCAGCCAAACTTTCTAGTAATTCTTTAGCATTTTTATCTAAAGATTGCCATTTATCATATAAAACACCTAGCAATTGATCAAAAAAGCTTTTTGTGAGGTCTTCTTGTCCTGAAAACCACCAGGGATTAAAAGGTACAATAGTCGGCTGTTCCTCTTCTGGCTTTTGTTCCAGGTAGTGAACAATAAAATTCAATAAAGTTGATTTACCTGAACCCCAAGGAGCATAAACTGCCATAACAAAACCATCTGGAGGAGACATTTCGCAAATGCTTTTAGCTAGATTTTCGGCAAAGGGAGCATATCCAAATTCATCATCTTTTGGATTAGTTAAAGGTTTATCTGCCGACAAAATATTTAAGTCTTCTGTTTCCACGCTAGAATTACTCCTGATCTCTGACATCCATTTTTAATAGTATGTAGCGAAGTATAACCATATTCTCGCCTCATCGCGCAATATATTTTTATTGCGATCGCTTTTACTTCCACAATTTTTACCATGTATATATAAAACTACTCTCCCGACATTTGATCATCTGCAAATCCTTGACGAGCAAAGATTTCAATCATTTCACTGCGAGTCAAATTATTTGCTGCTGCTAATTCATCCAACTTAGCCCAAGCGGTATCTGTAAGCCGGATAGACCGCAGCTTTTTAGACTCAACACCATAATCAGCCTGAAATTTCCCCCCTGGTGTGCGCTTACGTCTGGGTGATGTTAAAGCTCCCCAGAATGGTGTAATTTTTGACATTTATACTCGTGCAGGTGAAGTAGTATCCAATAACGGCATTGTCGAACTTGGACAAATAAATCAGATGTACATATGCTAATTTTTATGCAGCTTGACCTTAACCAGAGCATTAAGTAGGTAAACAGGAAAATTTAAAGGTATGTGACGAAATGTAAATTCAATAAATACCTTACAAATAGGTTATTTCACCGTTTTTACAAAACTAAACATATATCGTTTTTATTGTGTCTACCTACTTAGTAGTTTTCCTAATGACAATAATAATGTGTACAATTTCCGGTGCAATAGCCACAAATGAACTACAATCAGCCGACCCAGCCGATATGTTTTAAATTTCTCAAAATTACTCTTCTGTGCCTCTGCGTCTCTGCGTGCAAAAAAATCCTGAAAACCTCAATCAAATATGCAAACTCTTAACTCTCCCAAACCTGTAATCTCCATTCAAAACCTCGATCATTATTTTGGAAATGGACAACTGCGAAAACAAGTTTTATTTAATATCAACCTCACCATTAATACAGGTGAAATTGTGATTATGACAGGTCCATCTGGCTCAGGTAAGACCACATTATTAACCTTAGCTGGTGGATTGCGTTCGGCTCAATTTGGCAGTTTGCGGATCTTAGGTGACGAACTCTGTAAAGCCAATGCAAAACAATTAACCCAAGCCCGCAGAAATAACGGTTATATCTTTCAATCCCATAATTTACATGGTAGCTTAACAGCAATTCAAAATGTGAGAATGGGTTTAGAATTACATCCGAAAATGTCTGGAAAAGAAATGTTAATCCAATCACAAAAAATGCTAGAAGAGGTAGGATTAGGAAATCGGCTTAATTATTATCCAGATAACTTATCAGGGGGACAAAAACAACGAGTTGCGATCGCTCGTGCATTGGTAAGTCAACCAAAAATAGTTCTAGCAGATGAACCTACCGCCGCACTTGATAAACAATCGGGACGAGATGTAGTAGAATTAATGCAGAAACTAGCAAAAGAGCATGGTTGTACAATTTTGCTTGTTACCCACGATAACCGCATTTTAGATATTGCTGACCGAATTGTTTACATGGAAGATGGCCATCTTGTCCGAGAAAAAAGTGATTCTTTGCAGGATGTAGTTGGTTAAAATATTGTTAATACCGTTTTCTCTAATTTATAAATTCTGTAAGAGGGTTAATCTACAATGACTTGGGAATTTTGGATTGATAGGGGTGGTACATTTACTGATATTGTCGCCAAATGCCCCGACGGTAAATTACAAATTCACAAACTATTATCCGAAAATCCCGAACGTTACACCGATGCAGCAATACAGGGAATTCGGGAACTTTTAGGTATTTCAGATCATGAAACTATTCCCTCACACAAAATCACAATTGTCAAAATGGGAACAACAGTAGCTACAAATGCCCTACTGGAAAAAAAAGGGGATAGAACTGTTTTACTCATCACCAAAGGCTTTCGAGATGCTTTAAAAATCGGCTATCAAAACCGTCCCGATATTTTTGCCCGGCAGATTATTTTACCAGAAATGTTATATGAACAAGTAATTGAAGTAGAAGAACGTTATAACGCCCAAGGTGATGTATTAATTAATTTAAACTTAGATGCCATTCGTCCTCAACTGCAAACAGCTTATAATAGCGGGATTCATTCCTGTGCAATTGTTTTTATGCACGGTTATCGCTACACCAACCATGAAAAACAGGTTGCTAACCTCGCTAAAAACATTGGCTTTACTCAAGTTTCCGTATCTCACGAAATTACCCCCTTAATGAAATTGGTCAGTCGTGGTGATACAACGGTAGTTGATGCTTATTTATCGCCGATTTTACGAAGATATGTGAATCAGGTAGCGAGTCAGTTAGGAAAAAACGTTACTCTCCAGTTTATGCAATCTCATGGAGGCTTAACTGACGCAGCAACTTTTCTTGGTAAAGATAGTATCTTGTCCGGTCCGGCGGGGGGAATCGTTGGTGCAGTCCAAACTAGTCTGATGGCAGGATTTCATAAAATTATCAGTTTTGATATGGGTGGTACATCTACGGATGTTGCACATTATAATGGTGAATATGAACGTACCTTAGAAACAGAAGTGGCTGGAGTTAGGTTACGAACTCCAATGATGGCTATTCATACCGTTGCAGCGGGTGGCGGTTCAATTTTACATTTTGATGGTTCTCGTTATCGCGTTGGACCAGAATCAGCCGGTGCAAATCCCGGTCCTGCTTCCTACTCCAAAGGCGGACCCCTAACGGTGACAGACTGTAATGTCATGGTAGGTAAGTTGCAACCTGCTTTTTTCCCTCAAGTATTTGGAGCAAATGCTGACAAATTATTGAATGTGGAAATTGTCAAGAGTAAATTTGCGGAATTGGTAGAAGAAATTGGTGATAATCGCACAGCGGAACAAGTAGCAACGGGTTTTCTTACCATTGCCGTTGATAAAATGGCCAATGCGATTAAAAAAATCTCCCTCCAACGTGGTTATGATGTATCTGAGTATACTTTATGCTGTTTTGGTGGTGCAGGTGGACAACACGCTTGTTTAATTGCTGACGCTTTGGGAATGAAACAGGTATTTATTCATCCCTATTCTGGAGTTTTATCTGCTTATGGTATGGGTTTGGCAGATGTGAGGGTGTTAAAAGAAAAAGCTATTGAAGCGGTTTTAGAATTAGGGATATTGTCAAATTTAAAAGTAGTATTCACAGAATTAGCAGCAGAGGGAAAAAAAGAATTAAACCGTCAAGATCCTGGTAACACAGAGATTCAACTGTATGAAAAGCTGCATTTAAGATATGAAGGAACAGATGCGGCTTTGGTTGTAAATTTTGCCGATTTAGCAGCCATGCAGAATCAGTTTGCAGAGTTACATCGTCAGCGTTACGGCTTTATTGCCGAGGAAAAACCCTTGATTGTGGAAGCGGTGACGGTGGAGTTAGTATTACATCATGATGCCCCATTTCCATCTGTAATTTCTCGGATAAATGATAATTTACCGATTGCAGATACAACCGTACAGATGTTTACTGCTGGGAAATGGTGGGATACCCCAGTTTATCGTCGGGAGAATTTACAACCGGGAGACTGTATTTCTGGACCTGCAATTATTGTAGAAGCGACGGGGACAAATATTATTGAACCCCATTGGAAAGCAGAATTAACTAATATTCAGAATTTGGTTTTGTCAGTAGTCAGTAGTCAGTTATCAGTGGCAAATACAAATGAGAAAATTGAAAATCCTGATGCTGTCATGTTGGAAATTTTCAATAATTTGTTTCGGGCAATTGCTGAACAAATGGGAATAACATTACAAAATACCAGTTCTTCTGTGAATATCAAAGAAAGGCTCGATTTTTCCTGTGCAATTTTCGATAATCATGGACAATTGGTCGCAAATGCCCCCCATATTCCTGTACATTTAGGTTCCATGAGTGAAAGTATTCAGGCTTTAATTTCCACTCATAAAAATAATATTCAACCTGGTGATGTTTTCGCTGCTAATAATCCCTACAATGGGGGAACTCACCTTCCAGATATTACAGTTATTACTCCGATATTTCTTAATTCTCATCTTCCTATTTTTTATGTAGCTTCACGGGGACATCATGCAGATATTGGGGGAATAACTCCCGGTTCTATGCCACCTTATAGTACAAGTGTCACAGAAGAAGGGATTTTATTAGATAATTTTCAATTAGTTAATTCTGGGGTTTTCTGCGAACAGGAATTAATTAATTTACTCAGCAGTGAACCTTACCCAGCGAGGAATATTCCTCAAAATATCGCCGATTTGAAAGCACAAATTGCAGCGAATGAACTGGGAGTTAAAGAATTATTGAAAATGGTAGAACACTACAGCTTAGAAACTGTTCAAGCTTATATGGGTTTTGTCCAAGATAATGCCGAAGCATCAGTTCGTCGAGTAATTGAAGTTTTAAAAGATGGGAGTTTTAGTTATGCTTTGGATGATGGAAGTATGATCAAAGTTAAAATTACTATTGATAAAAAACTCAGAAATGCTAAAATAGACTTTACTGGGACTTCACCGCAATTAAATAATAACTTTAACGCACCATCAGCAGTTTGTAAAGCAGCAGTTTTATATGTTTTCCGCACTTTGGTAAATGATGATATTCCTTTAAATGCAGGATGTATGAAACCGTTGGAAGTGATTATTCCTCAAGGTTGTCTGTTAAATCCCCATTATCCGGCTGCGGTAGTTGCGGGAAATGTGGAAACTTCCCAAGCAATTACAGATGCTTTATATGGGGCTTTGGGTGTGTTAGCTGCTTCCCAAGGAACGATGAATAATTTTACTTTTGGTAATACGAAATATCAATATTATGAAACTATCTGTGGTGGTTCTGGTGCGGGTGAAGATTTCAATGGAACAGACGCAGTTCATACCCACATGACTAATTCTAGATTAACAGATCCTGAAGTTTTAGAATGGCGGTTTCCGGTAATTTTAGAAAGTTTTGCAATTCGGGAAAATAGCGGAGGAAAAGGTAAATATCACGGTGGAAATGGTGTAATTCGACGGTTGCGGTTTTTGGAAAATATGACAGCGGGAATTTTAGCAAATCATCGGGTTATTCCCCCTTTTGGTTTATGTGGTGGGAAAGCAGGTATGATAGGTAAAAATTATGTAGAAAGAAATAATGGAACTGTGAAAAAATTAGGAAGTAAAGCTGTGGTAGAAATGAATCCTGGAGATATATTTGTCATTGAAACTCCAGGAGGTGGTGGTTATGGGGAGATATAAAATATCACCAACTTCTTAAAAGAATGCAGAATTTAGAATTTAGAATTTAGAATTACGTTTTGCAACGGGGATTTTACCCCGACGCAAAACCCGCTGCTTGTAGAAGCAGGGGACTTTAACCCCCAAAGGTAAGTTAAATAAATATATGATACATAATCTAATTCTAAAGTAGAAGTTGGGTATCTGCTCACTAATTAACTATTAAATTTCTATTCAGTGTAAAGAAATGTAAAATCGCTGAAAACTTCTTCCCCCTTGCCTTTTGCCTTGCTATAACGACAATTTTTAACGCTAACCTACTTATTCATTATGTTATCAGTCCAAGATGCCGAAACTATTATTTTCAATGCGGTCCAACCTTTAAATCAACAACATGATATTGAAGTTGTGGATTTATTAACAGCATTTCATCGCATTTTAGCAACTTCTGTCATTAGTTCTTTAGATTTTCCTCACTGGGATAATTCCGCAATGGATGGTTTTGCTGTACGTTATGAAGATGTGCAAAATTCAAATCCTGAAAATCCTACCATATTGGCAGTTGTCGAAGAGATTCGCGCAGGATATCAACCCCAAATTACTATTAAACCAGGACAAGCAGCCAGGATTTTCACTGGTGCAATAATCCCAAAAGGTGCGGATACTGTAGTTATGCAGGAAAAAACTAAATTGCAGGAAAATCAAGTTTTTATCTTAGCTACACCGCAACCCCAAGAATTTATCAGAAAACAAGGAGACTTTTACCAAGCAGGAACGGAACTTTTACCAGCGGGAATTTCCCTCAACCCAGCGGAAATTGCGATTTTAGCAGCAGCACAACTACCTAAAATCAGTGTTTTCCGTCGTCCACGGGTGGCTATTTTTTCTAGCGGTGATGAGTTAGTAACACCAGAACAAACCCTAAAACCTGGACAAATAGTAGATTCTAACCAATATGCTTTAGCCGCTTTAGTCAAAGAATCAGGTGCAGAAGTGTTAATGTTAGGAATTGTTAAAGATAATCCAACTGCATTAACAGAGACTATAAATTATGCCATTAATCATGCTGATATAGTTCTTTCTTCTGGTGGAGTTTCTGTAGGTGATTATGATTATATTGATAATATATTAGCATCTTTGGGGGCAGAAATCCATTTTCGCGCCGTGCAAATGCGTCCAGGAAAACCCCTCACATTTGCCACATTTCCTAATTCCCTTTATTTTGGTTTACCAGGAAATCCCGTTTCTGCATTAGTCACATTTTGGAGATTTGTAGAACCGACAATCAAAAAACTTTCAGGAATTAATCAGGGTTGGGAAGCGAAATTTTTAAAAGTTGAATCGCATTCTGAATTAAAATCTAACGGGAAAATGGAAACTTATATATGGGGTAACTTAAAATTAAATAATGGTATTTATGAATTTCATCAAACAAGTGGCAATTTAAACTCTGGGAACTTAATTAACTTAGCGCAAACAAATGCTTTAGCCATTTTACCAGTAGGAAAAACCTTAGTTACTCCAGGAGAAGAAACTTTAGTTTTACAAATAGGATAAAACAAACCTTCTTCTTTTCTTCCTTCGTGTTCTATCCCTACGGGACGCTGCGCGAACGTCCCTTCGTGGTTCATTTACTCAGGTGTTAGTAACTTGTCTTTTATCAAGCACAAGTAGAGGAGAATCTATATCTAAAAGCCAATTTTCATCAATTAATTCTAGATTTTCATTATAGATAAGAACTAACTCACCTATATTTTCAAGAAAATTCATAAGAGAAAATTTGAGTTTTAGAAAACGTTTATCTTGGGTAACACCTACAAAACTACTAACTAATTTTGCTTCTATGGGGTGAGGTAAAGTAATTAATTCATAATATCTATCCTGTTCATTCCAATAACCATTGATTGTATAACAGCATTGTTCAAGATGTTTTTGAACAAGAGAATTAGTATCTAAATTTTCTAATATCTCAGTTAAATCTTGCCAGATTTGGTGATTTTTCAATTTAAGTGTAGTCATAATCTATTCTAGATTAATGTTGTCTTACAAAACCAGGAAAATGTAATATACCATAAAAAAATGTCCCAAAACTGACGCAAAAAACCTCTCTATTTTTTCTCTCTCTGTGTCCTCTGTGCCTCTGTGGTTCGTTTTAAAAAAAGAGTATTAGGCTTAACTAAACCGTATGGGATTTTAGCATCTTTAACGTTCACAAGAAACTAAAAAGAGTAATTCCAGAAAAACCAGAATTACCCTTTTTCAAAGTTCAAGAAAAATTACGCAAAAGCTGCCATTTTCACATCGTTATTACCAAGGATTTCTTGTAATTCCTCAGCGTCAACAGTTTCCTTTTCAATCAGCATTTGAGCAATTTCATCTAAAACCTTGCGGTTATTAACTAAAACTTCTTTAGCTCGAATATAAGCAGTATCAACTAACTTCCGAACTTCTTCGTCAATAGCAGCAGCGGTTTCTTCTGAAAAGTCGCGTTCAGACATAATATCTCGACCCAAGAACATATTTCCTTGTTGACGACCAAGGGCAACTGGACCCAAGCGATCGCTCATCCCAAAACGAGTTATCATTTGTTTAGCTACTCTGGCAACTTGCTGTAAATCATTAGAAGCGCCAGTAGTAACTTCCTCTTCACCAAAGATAATTTCTTCAGCCAGACGACCACCTAAAGCCACAGCCATTTGATTTTCCAAATAAGCACGGCTATATAAACCAGTGTCCATACGGTCTTCACTAGGGGTAAACCAAGTTAAACCACCAGCTTGACCACGGGGAATAATGCTAATCTTTTGCACAGGGTCATAGTCAGGCATTAAAGCCCCAACTAAAGCGTGACCTGCTTCATGGTATGCAACCAAAGTTTTGCGCTTTTCGCTCATTACCCGGTCTTTCTTTTCAGGACCCGCTAATACACGATCAATTGCATCATTGATTTCATCCATCGAAATTTCCGTTAAATTCCGACGGGCGGCTAAAATTGCCGCTTCGTTGAGTAAGTTAGATAAATCTGCACCGGTAAAACCAGGAGTCCGACGGGCAATTTTATCCAAGTCTACATCTTTAGATAAAGTTTTACCACGAGCATGAACTCGGAGAATTTCGCTTCTTCCAGCGTAGTCAGGACGGTCTACCACAACTTGACGGTCAAAACGACCAGGACGTAATAAAGCCGCGTCTAATACGTCAGGACGGTTGGTAGCAGCAATAATAATAATGCCAGTGTTACCTTCAAAACCATCCATTTCCGTTAGTAACTGGTTGAGGGTTTGTTCCCGTTCGTCATTACCACCACCCAAACCAGCACCCCGTTGACGACCTACCGCGTCAATTTCATCAATAAAGACGATACAAGGAGCATTAGTTTTTGCTTGTTCAAATAAATCACGGACGCGAGAAGCACCCACACCCACAAACATTTCCACAAATTCAGAACCGGAAATTGAGAAGAAAGGAACACCTGCTTCTCCAGCAACAGCCCGCGCAAGCAGGGTTTTACCAGTACCAGGAGGACCAACTAAAAGTACACCTTTAGGAATTTTTGCACCAATAGCGGTAAAGCGATCGGCATTTTTCAAAAAGTCTACAACTTCATTTAGTTCTAATTTGGCTTGGTCAATACCCGCAACGTCCCCAAATGTCACTTGAGTTTGGGGTTCCATTTGCACTCTGGCTTTAGATTTACCAAAGTTCATGGCTTGGCTACCTGGTCCACCTTGAGCGCGACGGAGAAGGAAAAATAGACCAACTAGCAGCAATACAGGGAAGAATAAGCTGCTGAGAGCTTTAAACCAAAATCCTTCGTCTGCTTGAGGTAATACGGCAATATCAACACCTTTATTTGTCAGAGTATTGATTAAATCTGGGTCGTTAACTAAGGTAACGATCTTTTTATTAGGATCATATTTGGGTGTTACCAAAGCTGTAGAACGGTCAGAACTCAAACTGACTCTCTCAACTCTGCCTTGTTTAACTTCTTGGATAAACTGGCTGTAGCGCCATGTTTCCCGGCTTTGGGGTTGTTTGTCAAAAAATGCTGTTCCTAGGGCAATAACAACTATAAAAAGGAGCGCGTACAGCCCCGTATTTCTCCATCTTTTATTATTCACTGATGTTGATTCTCCTGTACTGGTTTGCTGCTTATACTTAGCTTCTCTAAGAAAGAGGACATTATGATAATTATGTTAACTTATTTTAAGATATCTCAAAATAATCCTCCTGTCATGCTAAAAATTATCTCCCACCTCCTGCAATTCTAAAACATGAGAATCATAGGAGTTCTATTGTAGCGATTCTCAGCAGGAGTCAGGAGAAAAGAGGCAGGGGCAGGGAGCAGGGAAAATATTTATTGTCTATTGTCTCTTTCTTGACC